>DOIS01000034.1 GCA_003511785.1 Paracoccaceae bacterium | reverse complement strand
CCAACTTTTGGGCATTGCTCCTGCTGGAAGCCCGCCGACCAGTCCACGTTGGGGGTCGAGAACTCGGCCCCGTCGATCACGCCGCGCTCCAGCGACTGGTAGATTTCGCCGCCGGCCATCGAGACTTGGTTGCCGCCCAGCTGCTCGAGCAGCTTGCCCTGCTCCAGCCCCGACAGGCGCAGGCGCTTGCCCTGAAGATCGTCGAGGTTGCGGATCGGCTCGTTGGTGCGGAAACCGGATTCGTTGTTGGTCACGCCATAGGGCAGATAGACCATGCCGAATTGGCCATAGATCTCGTTATAGAGATCGGCACCGCCCCATTGCTGGATCCAGTTGACGTAATCCACCGCGTTGAACAGCGAGGGCGTGGTGGCCAGCGGCGAGAAGGCCGCATCGCGCCCCGCCCAATAGCCCGGCCAGTCGGCGCCGGCCTGGATGGTGCCGCTCTCGACCGCGCCGAACACCTCACCCGAGGGCACGAGGCTGCCGCCCTCGAAGAACTCGATGGTCAGCTCGCCGCCGGTCAGCTTGTTGGCCAGATCGACGAATTTACGGTCGGTCTCGATCAGTTCCAGCGACGAGGGCCAGGTGGTGGTCATGGTCCAGCTGTCCTGGGCCAGGGCGGGCCCGGCCAGCGTCGCGGCGGCCAGCGCCGCGAAGGCAGTTGGTTTGAACGTCATGTCGTCTCTCCCTTTGGTGGTTGAACTTACTTTGTATAGAGCACGTCCGGCAGCCATGTGACGAGGCCGGGGAATCCCGCGACCAGCAGGCACATGGCCACGATCAGCGCGATGAAGGGCAGCACGCCCAGCACGATATGCTGGATGCGCACCTCGGGCGGGGCAATGGCGCGCAGATAGAACAGCGCGTATCCGAATGGTGGCGTCAGGAACGAGGTCTGAAGAACCACGGCCATCAGCACCACGAACCACAGCAGGCTGACATCGGGCATCTCCTGGATGATCGGCAGGAAGATCGGGAAGGACAGGAGCACGATCCCGGTCCAGTCCAGGAAAGCGCCCAGAATGAAGACCACGAACATCATCATGGCGATGAGCATCCAGGGCTCCATCTCCAGCCCGTGGATCAGCTCCTGCGTGGCGCGCAGGCCGCCGATGATGTTGAACACGCCGGTGAAGGCGGTGGCGCCCACGACGATGAACAGGATCATGGCCGAGGTGCGCCCGGTCTCGAGCATCGCCCCGTAGAACGTGTCCCAGCGGAAGCGTTTGCGCGCGATCACGATGAGCAGCGCCAGCGCCGCGCCGATCGCGCTGGCCTCGGTCGCCGTGGCGATCCCGGCCAGCAGCGAACCCAGGATGCCGAAGATCAGCACCAGCGGCGGCAGCGCCTCGATCACCAGCATCCGCATCAGCGCGCCGCGGCCGATCTTCTCGTCGGCCTCGACCATGGGCGCCAGGTCCGGGCGCAGCACCGAGACCACGTAGACATAGAGCGCATAGCTCAGACCCAGCAGCACGCCGGGCAACATCGAGCCCGCGAAGAGCTCGCCCACCGAAAGCGGCGAATAGGACGCCATCAGGATCAGCATGATCGAGGGTGGAATGAGAATGCCCAGGCAGCCCGAGGCGGCGATCACGCCCGTGGTCAGCGTCGGCGCATAGCCATATTGCAGCATCGGCCGCAGCGCCATCACCCCCATCACGGTGATCGACGCGCCGATGATGCCCGTCGTCGCCGCCAGCAGGATCGAGATGAACACCACTGCCAGCGCCAGCCCGCCCCGCACCCGCGCCATCAGCAGGCGCAGGGTCTCGAACATTCGATCCGTGACGCCCGAGTCGGATAGAAACCGCGCCATCAGCACGAAGAGCGGAATGGCGATCAGCGTGTAATTGTCCAGCACGTCGCCGAAGATTCGGTTGATGACGATGCCCAGCACCATGGGCTTGCCCGCGACGACGGCCGTGACAACCGCCGTGCCGCCCAGCACGAAGGCCAGCGGATGCCCCATGAACAGGCCCACCACCAGCAGGCCGAACATGAAGAGCGCGATGAGTTCCGGGTTCATGCGCGGCCCTCCTGCCGGTCGAGGATCAGCTTCAGCACCTCGGCGATGCCCTGGAGCAGCAGCAGCGCGGCGGCCGCGCACATCGCCATCTTCAGCGGATAGACCGGCATCTGGATCGCACCATAGGTCACTTCGCCCTGGTTCCACGACCGCAGCGCGAATTCCCAGGACCGGGTGAGAAAGACCCAGGCGAAGGGAAAGAAGAAGATCAGGTATCCCAGCACGTCCACCACCCGCTGGGTGTTGTGCGAGAAGTTCTCGGTCAGGATGTCGACCCGCACATGCGCCTTGTGGCGCAGCGCATAGCCGCCCAACAGGACGAAGTAGAAGCCGAACATCTGTTTCGACACGTCGAACGCCCAGCGGGTCGGTTCGCTGAACACATAGCGCATGATGACGTCATAGATGATGATCGCCGCGAAGATCACCGCGACGACCGACACGATGCGCCCCACGATCTCGTTCAGCCCGTCGAGGGCCTTTATCACGATCCGCCTCCTCCCGAGATTTGCCGGACCCTCGCGCTTTTGGACACCGAGCGAAAGGGGGCGCGGATCGCCGGAACCCTGGCGGCGCGCACGACCGCGTTATCACCCCTGAGCTTCGCCCAGCCGGCGCAACCCGCCCTGCCCGGTTGCGGGGCGGATGGTTTCAAACGATACGTCGCAAACAGCTCTGTTGGGCTGTTCACGCCATCGCTTGCACGTCCTGCCGCCGCTCGGTTGGGGCCTCGCCCGGTAGGGTGCCTCGTGCAAGCTCCGCCACTGCCCCGAGGATGAATTCCACGGTCTCCTCCGCCATCAGAACGCTGAAATTCAGTCTCACGAAACCGGGCTTGTCCCGGATCTGCCCGGCGGCGATCTCCCTGCGCAGCGCCTCGGAGCGCGCCGCGCCGATCCCCAGAAGCCGGTGCGCATAAGGGCCGGCGCAGGCGCAGCCGCCGCGTGCCTGGATGCCGAAGTACCGCGACAGCACCTCGGTGAAATCCTGCGCCGGGAGCATCCCGCCCGCCACGGTGAACGAGAAGATCGGCAGCCGGTTGCGGTGCCGTGGCGCAAGCAGGTCGATCGCCGGCTCCCTGCCCCAGGCGTCAAAGGCGCGGGCAGTGAGGGCCGCGTTGCGGGCGGTGATGAATTCCTGCCCGATCACCTCCTTGACGATCAGCGCCAGCGCCGCCCGGATATCGCCGGGGATGTTGGGCGTGCCGCCCTCCTCGCGCGCCTCCAACTCGGCCAGGTAATCATGGGTCGCGCCGTTGACGAAATCCACCGTGCCGCCCCCGGTGCGATAGGGCCGCGCGGCGCGCACCGCGTCGCGGCGCAGCACCAGAACACCGCTTGCGCCCGGCCCGCCGATGAACTTGTGCGGCGAGAACACGATGGCGTCGATCTCGTGCCCGCCGGGCGTCATCGTCATCGGCAGATAGGGCGCGCCCGCGGCATAGTCCCAGACCATCGCCGCGCCATGGCGCTTGACCAGTGCCGTGACCGCGGCCACGTCGGCGCAGATGCCGGTGACGTTGGATGCTGCACTCATGGCGACGATCACGCGGCCCCGCGCGGCGTGGCGTGCCAGGGCACGCGCCAGAGCGTCGATGTCCGGCCCGCCCTCCGGCGCCTCGGCGACCTCCTCGACGCGGGCGCCGCTTTCACGCCAGGGCAAAAGGTTCGAGTGATGCTCATAAGGCCCGGTCAGCACCGTGACCGCTTCGCCACGGGCCAGCGATCCGCGCAGGTCCAGCAGGTGAACCAGTTGATTGAGCCCGGTGGTGGCTCCGCTGCCCCCGAAGATCACCGCATGATCCCGCGCATTCGCCCCGCAATGCCCGGCGACGGTGGCGCGGGCCGCCTCGCGCAGCCGCGTGGAATAGGCCCCGCAGAAGGAGGCCTCGGTATGGGTGTTGGCGTAGAAGGGCAGCACCTCGTCACGTATGAAATCCTCGACCTGGCTCAGCGCCCGGCCCGAGGCCACGTAATCGGCATAGACTAGGCGCCGCGGCCCGGTCGGCGTGTCGATGACCCGATCGGCCCCGATCAGCCCCCGGGCAAGGGCCTTCCGGGGGTCGGCCTGGGCGCTAAGCTGGTCGCGGAACCGGGCAAGGGGGCAGAGATCGGCGGGCATGGCGGTGTCCTTTCCTGCAGTCGGGGCAATGTCATGCAGAGATTAACAACCGGATCGCGAGATTTTTTCACAAATCTCCTATCTTCTTCCATATTTTTCGTGCCACAACTTTGCAAAATGGGTATCGGCGCAGCATTTTGATAGACAATGACTCCCCGATGATGGACCGCGCATGAAAATCGACCGCATGGATAAACGCCTCCTGATGGTACTGCACCAAGATGCCTCGGCCCCTCAGCGCAAGCTGGCCGAACGGATCGGCCTGTCGCAGAACGCGCTCTGGCGGCGGCTGAAGCGCCTGGAGGCCGCCGGGATCGTCAAGGGAAGCCGCCCGTGTATCGACCTGGCCGCCCTGGGGTTCGATCTGACCGTGTTCGTGATGATCCGCACCCGCAACCATTCCATCGACTGGGCCGAACGGTTCCGCGATCACGTCGCCCGCATCCCCGAGGTGGTCGAGATGCACCGGATCGGCGGCGACTGGGACTACATGCTCAAGATCGTGACGCAGGGCATGGCCGGATATGACCGGGTGTATCGGCAGCTGACCACCGGGACGGAACTCGAAACCGTGACCGGGCATTTCTCGATGGAAACCATGCTCTCCGGCCGTATGCCCGACCTCGAGGCCGCCGCGCCGCGCGCCTGATCGCGCAACGCGCCGGTTTCGCGGCAAGAGCGGCCGGGTCGCATGGCGCGGTCGCGGAATTCTGTTACAAGACATCGGTCTAACCTGCTCGCAAACAACGCCTCACACACGGCCCTGCCATGCTCCTCGAGATCCTCCTCGTCCTGTTTCTCATCTGTCTGAACGGCGTGCTCGCCATGTCCGAACTGGCCGTGGTCGCCTCCCGTCCGGCCAAGCTCAGGTCGCGGGCCGACCGGGGGGACCGCGGCGCCCGCATCGCCCTGGGCCTGGCGCAGGACCCGGGCCGGTTCCTGTCCACCGTGCAGATCGGAATCACTCTGGTGGGCGTGCTGGCCGGCGCCTTCTCGGGGGCCACGATCGGGGTGAGGCTGGCCGCCGTGCTGCCCGATCTCGGGGTTCCCGAACGGATGGCGAACGAGGTCGGGGTGGGCCTCGTGGTCGTCATCATCACCTACCTGTCGCTGATCGTGGGCGAGCTTGTGCCCAAGCAGATCGCCCTGGCCGCGCCGGAACGCGTGGCCGGCCGCGTCGCGCCGGCGATGCTGGTTCTGTCGCGCATCGCAGCGCCGCTGGTCTGGCTGCTCGAGCGTTCGGGGAACCTCGTCCTGCGCCTGCTCGGGCAGGCCGGGCGGCGCGATGCCTCGGTCAGCGACGAGGACATTCGCTCGATGCTGTCCGAGGCGGCCGGCGCGGGTGTGATCCACCGGGCCGAGAAGGAGCTGATCGGCGGGGTCATGCGGTTCTCGGACCGACGGGCGCGCGGCCTGATGACGCCGCGCCATGACGTCGAGGTTGCGGCCCTGACCGAAACGCGCTCCGAGATCCTCGCGCGGGTGCGCAGGTCGGGCCATTCGCGCCTGCCGCTGCGGCGGGACGGACCCGACGACATCGTGGGCATCCTGCACAGCCGCGATCTGCTGGCGACGACGGATGCCGATTTCGACGCGCTGGCCCTGATGCGCGAGGCCCCGGTGGTGCAGGAAAGCCTGCCGGCGCTCGAGGTGATCGACCGGCTGCGCAAATCGCCCTGCCACTTGCTGCTGGTTTACGACGAATACGGGCATTTCGAGGGTATCGTCACGCCGATGGACATTCTCGGCGCCATCGCCGGCGGGTTCGACGAGACCGAGACGGATGAACCCAAACTCGTGCAGCGGGCGGACGGCTCGCTGCTGGTCGCGGGCTGGATGCCCGTCGATGAGTTCGAGGAGCATCTCGGACTGCCGCGCGACCGGCGGCCCGGCGTGGACACCGTGGCCGGCCTGGTCATGGAGCGCCTGGGCGAAGTGCCGACCACGGGCCAGCACCTCCAGATCGGCGGCTGGCGGGTCGAGATCGTGGACATGGACGGGCTGCGGATCGACAAGCTGCTGGTCCAGCGCGCCGAAACCGCCTGATTTCGCCCCGCCCGCGCAGAGACTCAACCAGCGGCGCGCGGGACCGCCAGCACGTCGCACTCGGCCGCGCGCAGCACCGCCTCGGCCACGCTGCCGAGAAAGAACTTGGCGATCCCGCTCCGGCTCTCGGTCCCGACAACGACGAGATCGGCCTTCGCATCCCGGGCGGCGTCGAGAATTTCGTCGGCCGGCGTGTGCAGCCCGAACCGCACGAGCTGATGCGCCGAGCGAACGCCGGTTCGCTTCACGAACTGCGCCAGGGCGCGTTCAGCTTCCTTGCGTTGCTCGCCGAGATAGCTGTCGCGGTCCTCGGTCGGCATGGTGTTGCTCATCGCCAGACCGGCCGCCGGGGCGTGATAGACGTGCAGAAACGACAGCTCGGACTGCGCGGCGAGGCCCAGGTCCAGGGCCGTTCGCGTCGCGGCCTCCGCTCCTTCGGACATGTCGACGCTCAGCATCACCTGCCGATAGGCCCCGACCGGGGGCGCGTTGACCATCAGCACCGGACAGGACACCGCGCGGATCGTGCGTTCGGCGGTGGTGCCCACGAACACGTCGCGCAGCAGACGCCGCCGATGCGGGCCGATCACCAGAAGGTCGGGCGCCTCCTCTTCGGCGGCGCGCGCAATACCGATGAAAGGATCGGCCAGCACCACCCGGGTCTCGCAGGCGATCCCGTCGCTGTCGCGCAGCGTGCGCTGCATCTCCAGCAGGAGGGTCGAGGCCGCCTTGCGCTCGCTGTCCACGATTCGGCGCGGCTGGTCGTCGTCGACCACGTGGACGATCGACAAGGCGGCGCCGAACTCCCGCGCGAGCAGGCTCGCGCGCCGCAACGCACGGTCCGACCGCTCGGAAAAGTCGGTGGCCAGCAAGATCTTCTTCATGTCGCGCTCCTGATACCGGCGCCGGGGATGCTTGTGCATGAAACCACGCCGCCCCGGCAACTCATTTGACCCATATCAACTGAAAGACAGCGAAACACGGTATTCTGCACCGAACATCACCGAAAAGGCCCAAACCATGCCGGATGATCAATACCAGACGGTCAAGGAGGTCGCCGACCGCTTGCAGGTCGGCGAGGCCACCATGCGCGGCTGGATCAAGGCCGGTGGATTGCGCGCCATTGAGGTCGGCAAGGGCTAGCGGGTCTCCGACTGCGATCTGGAGGCCTTCCTGTGCAGCCACGCCACCCGTGCCAGGGACCGCGCGGAGCGGGCCGCCGCTGAACCCAATGGCGCGCGCGGCGCATGATCGACGCCCTGACCCATTCACCCTTCGCCGAGGTGGCGGTTCTGCTGGTCATGGCCGCCGCGATCGGCCTGTTCGGCATCCTGTTGCGCCAGCCCCTGATCGTCAGCTTCATCGCCGTGGGCCTGATCGCGGGGCCTTCGGCGCTGGACGTGGTGCGCTCGGACGACAAGATCGATCTCCTGTCGGAGCTCGGCATCGCCGTGCTGTTCTTCCTCGTAGGCATCAAGCTCGACGTGAAGCTGATCCGGTCGCTGGGCCGGGTCGCGCTGATGACCGGGTTGGGCCAAGTCCTGTTCACCTCGGTCTTCGGATACCTGATCGGGCTGGCGCTGGGTCTGGGGCATGTCACCAGCCTCTATGTCGCGGTGGCGCTCACCTTCTCCTCGACCATCATCATCGTGAAACTGCTCTCGGACGAGCGCGAGATCGACAGCCTGCACGGGCAGATCGCGCTGGGTTTCCTGATCGTGCAGGATCTTGTCGTGGTGCTGGCGCTGATCGTGCTCTCGGCCATCGGCATCGGGGCTGCGACCGAAGGCGGCGGCGGGGCGGGCGGCCCGGTGCTGACCGTGCTGGCCTCGGGCCTGGCGCTGGTTGCGCTGGTCGTGCTCTTCGTGCGCTACATCGCCGACCCGCTGACCGAACGGCTGGCCCGCGCGCCCGAGCTCCTGGTGATCTTCGCCATCGCCATGGCGGCGATGTTCGCCGCGATCGGCCAGTTCGTCGGGCTGGGCAAGGAGGTGGGCGGGCTCCTGGCGGGCGTCGCGCTCGCCTCGACCCCCTACCGCGAGACGATTTCCGCCCGTCTCGCGCCGCTGCGGGACTTCCTGCTGCTGTTCTTCTTCATCGCGCTCGGCGCCACGCTCGACCTGTCGCTTCTGGGTGCGCATGTGACCGGCGCGATCGTGTTCTCGCTCTTCGTGCTGATCGGCAACCCGCTGATCGTCCTGGCGATCATGGGAGCGATGGGATACCGCAAGCGCACCGGGTTCTCGCCGGTCTGACCGTGGCGCAGATCAGCGAGTTCTCGTTGATCTTCGTGGCGATGGGTGTCTCGCTGGGCCATCTGCAAGAGGACGCGCTCGGCCTCGTCACCATGGTCGGGCTGGTGACCATCGCGGTCTCGACCTACATGATCACCTATTCCCATCAGCTTTATGCTCTGTTCGAACCCTGGCTCGGCCTGTTCGAGCGGCGCGACACGCCGCGCGAACCATCCGGGGCCGAGCCGCATCGCAGCGAGGGCTACCGGGTGGTCATCTTCGGTCTCGGCCGCTTCGGCACGGCGATCGGGATGCGGCTGCAAAAGCACGGCATCAAGGTGTTGGGGGTGGATTTCAACCCGCTCGCCGTGCGGCGCTGGCGCGAGCTGGGCCTCGACACGCGTTTCGGCGACGCCACCGATCCGGAATTCGTGGGCGACCTGCCACTCTCGCAGGCGCAGTGGATCGTCTCGACCGTGCCGATCCACCTGACCGGGCTCAGCCACGAGGACACCCGCACGACCCTGATCCAGCTGACCCGCGCCGCCGGTTTCCGGGGCCGCGTGGCGGTCACCTCGCACCACGCCAAGGAAACCGAGGACCTGCTCGGCGCCGGGGCCAGCATCGTGCTCGAGCCGTTCCAGGACGCGGCCGACCGGGCGGTCGAACTGCTGTCCGGTGCGAGCGAGGAGGAACGCACCGAGATTCCGCCGATCATCATGGAGGACAAGGAGGCGACATGAGACCCCGCGCCGGCCAACGACTCAAAGGCATGTGCGGTCGGCCGCAGGCGGGCGCGCGCCTTGATACACGTCAAAGTTCTGTTGCCGAGGCATGCGAAACTGACTCCGACTTTCGATTCCGTCTAACATTCCATTGAGACAGGGAGACCGAAATGACCAAGAAAACACCCAAAAAAACCCACCATGTCGCGCAGGCAGATGCTGTCTGCCGGTGCAACGACGGTTGCGGGCGGGCTCGCGCTCGGCGCGAGCGGCACGGGCGCGCTTGCCCAAGCCGCCGGCGTGCCGGAGAGCTGGGACGAAGAGGCCGACGTCGTCATCATCGGCACCGGCTTTGCCGGGCTGGCCGCCGCCTACGAGGTCAAGAAGGCAGGCGCCTCGGTCGTGCTTTTGGAGAAGATGCGCGTGCCCGGCGGCAACTCGATCATCTGCGGCGGTCTGATGGCCGCGGCCGGCATGCCCGGGCAGGAGGCCGAGGATAGCGCCGACAAGCTTTACGACGACATGATGCAGGCGGGTCTCCACCTCAACCACCCGCCGCTGGTGCGCATCGTCTCGGAACGGTCGGGCGACACGGCGCAATGGCTGATCGACGCGTTCGGCGTCGAATTCCAGGGCCAGATGCATCTGGGCGGCCATTCCGTGCCGCGCTCCATGGCGCTGGCGGCCGGCAGCGGCTCCGGCATCGTGGTGCCACAGCTTGCCAAGCTGAAGGATATGGGGGTCGAGCCGCGTACCCGTACGCTTCTGAAGAATATCGTTCGGGATGCGGACGGGCGCGTGCAGGGCGTCGTGGTGCACGAAGGGCATGATGCCCGCGAGCCCGACAGCGGCACGCCGAAAACCATTCGCGCCACCCGCGCCGTGGTTCTGGCCACCGGCGGCTTCGGCAACGACCTGGCGTTTCGGCAGTTGCAGGATCCCCGGCTGGACGCGGATTACGACTCGACCAACCAGCCGGGCGCCACCGCCGAGGCGTTGCGCGAGGCGCTGAACATCGGGGCCACTCCCGTGCAGCCGTCCTGGATTCAGCTCGGCCCCTGGGCCAGCCCGGACGAACGCGGCTTCGGCATCGCGCCGCTCTTCGTGGTCAACGCGACCGGCGCCAATGCGCTTTGGGTCCATGCCGAGACGGGCAAGCGCTTCGTCAACGAACTGGCCGACCGCAAGACCCGTGCCGACGCGATGATCGCCGCCGGCAACAAGACCGTGGCCTTCATCGACCAAGCGGGGCTCGACTCGATCCGCGACAAGCCCGGCGTCAAGGTCGAGGCGCTGCTTGAACGCGGTGTGCTCAGCCAGTTCGAAACGCTCGAGGAGATGGCGGCAGCGCACGGGATGCCCTCGGCGGCATTGAACGAGACGGTCGAGAGTTACAACGCCGCCGTCGCCGCCGGGGAAGACCCCGAGTTCGGCCGCTACATCGCCGAGGACCAGTTGCCGATGGGCGATGGCCCCTACTTACGCGGTACGCTTGGCGCCGAAGATCCACCACACGATGGGCGGTATCGCCATCGACGACAGGGCCACTGTGCTGGACATCCTCAGCGGCGAGCCGATCCCGGGGCTGTTCGCCGCCGGCGAGGTGACGGGCGGCGTGCATGGTGCCTCGCGCCTGGGGTCCTGCGCGATCACCGATTGCCTCGTTTTCGGGCGGATCGCCGGGCAGAACGCCGCGGCCGAGGCAGGCTGAGCGATGCGCGACAGACCCCACCCCTCTGCCCGGGCGCCCCTTGACTGGCGCGCGCCGCTGCGCGCCAGTCTGGCGATCTTCGCGCTCCTCCTGGCCCGCTCGGTGGCCGCACAGGAGGCGGCGGGGGCCGCGTCCGAGCAGGACGAAACCGCCGAGGTCACCTGCGAAAGCTGCCACGGGGACGATCCGGTTCTGCCCGACGCGCATCCCCCCGTGGCGGGGATGAGCATGTCGGCCTGCACCGCCTGCCACCAACCGGGCAGCCCGCTGGCACTGCCGGCGGGGATGCAGCTCGACCATCATCACTACATGGCCGGGCTCGATTGCGCGTCGTGCCATGACGACCCCGAGGCCCCCGCCGCGACCGCCGGAACCGAGCTGTGCCTGGCCTGCCACGGCCCGCTCGAAGCGCTCGGCGCGCTCACGGCGGATGTGGAGCCGACGAACCCGCATCTCTCGCCGCATGGACCGCCTTATGCGGAATGCGGCCTGTGCCACCAGATCCACACGGAGTCCGAGAGTTTCTGCGCGCAATGCCACGATTTCGAGGGCCTGTGGACATTCATCTTGATGCGATGAGCGCCGCGACAAGGTTCCAGTTAGCGGCATAACTGTTGTTGGTTTTGTCGTAACGTGTTGCGATTCCACGGAATTCCTTGATCCT
>DOIS01000152.1:7019-9302 GCA_003511785.1 Paracoccaceae bacterium | reverse complement strand
CACCATCCGTGTGAACCAGTGCTTGATCTTGCGCCAGCGTTCGGAATAGCCGCTATCCCCCGGCGGCAGGGTCCACACGGCGTGCAGATGATCCGGCAGGATGACCATTGCGTCGCAATGTACCGGCGTATCCCGCATGGTCTCGGCATAGGCGCGGCGCAGATCATCCACATGGTCGATCAGCAGCGGGGATGACCTGTCGGCCAGCGTCACCGTGAAGAAGTGGCTGGCTCCTGGCAGGCGGATGCGGCGGTAGTTCGGCATTTCGCAAATGTCGCGCCGAGTTCTTTATGCGTGGTTAATCCTAGCTGGCGAGGTGGGCGGGATTGCCCACCCTACGGCGGCATTCTCAGAGCAAGCGTAGGCCAGGTTTCCAACCCACCAACCCCCTCAATCAAACAAAACCTTCGCCACAACCAACACCACAACCGCGCCCACCAGTGCCGCGATCAATATCGCCACCACGCCCCCGGCGGCCAGCAGTCCGACGCCCAGCGCGGCCAGCAGGAACGGCAGCACCAGCGCGCCACCCACGCCCAGCGCCATGTAGAGACCCTTGTGCCGGCCCGCGATCATGCCCGCGATCCAGCCGGACAACAGCCCGATCAGGACCAGCATCACCACCGTCACGGTGCCCAGCGCGTCGAGAAATCCTTCCATCTGTCCTGCTCCCTGCGTCGTGGATGGGTCGGGTCTCCGCCCGACCGGTGTCGGGGTCAGATCACCCGTCCTCGCCGGTCACGGTCAAGCCCAAAAGCCGCCAGACCTGCATCCCGCCCCGGTAATAGGCGATCTTGTCGGCCGGATAGCCCGCGTCGATCATGCGCCTAATCGCCGTGGGGGACTGGCCGCACCACGGCCCGTTGCAGAACAGCGCGACGCGCGGCACCTCGGCGCCGCAATACCAGCCGTCGAAATCGGCCTCGCAGCCCAGCTCGTCCAACCGTTCGGCGGTGACGTTCCATGGGATGTTGACCGAGCCGGGGATGGTGCCGCCCGCGTACCAATCCGAGGTGCGGCTGTCGATCACCACCGCCTGCGGGTCGCGCAGCATGTCGAGAAGCTCCAGCTCGCCCACCGGCGTCACGCCCTTGGCCGGGACCATCGGCTGAATGCAATAGGGTGGACAGGGGCGCGAGGTCAGCGCCCAGTCGAAATCGAGCATCGCGGCGGTGTCTTGGTTGCGCCGGATCTCCGCCGGCCCCTGCGGCGTCTCGACCGTGACCGAGGGGCGGTCGCGCGCGATATTGACCGGGTCCGCCGCGCCCGCGCCGGGGAGAAGCGCCAGGGCGGCCGCGACCAACGGCAAGATGCGGGCGAAGGCGGCGGAGCAAGACGGGCGCGACGGCATCATGTGTCCCTTTCGGAAAGCAGGCTACCCGGTCAACCCTTACGGACGCGCAGAGTTCCCGGCCACGGCCCGGCATCGGAACCTGCCCGCGCGGCGCGCGTTGGCGCAACACCACAGCCCGGGAGCCTTCCATGCAAGACAATACCCAAACCGGGGCCGGACGCCGGTATCTCCTGCTGCCCCTCTTCATCCTGCTGGTGATAGGCGGTGGTGCCCTGATCGGCGCAACCAATACGCCCGGCCCCTGGTATGACGGACTGCAAAAACCCGGCTTCACGCCGCCCGACTGGCTCTTCGGCCCGGTCTGGACCGGCCTTTACATTCTGATCGCCATTGCCGGCTGGCGCATCTGGCGGGCGGGGGACAGCACGCTCAAGGCGCTCTGGGCGGCGCAGATGGCGTTGAATTTCCTGTGGTCGCCCATCTTCTTCACCGCGCACATGCTGGGGCTCGCGCTGGTGGTGATCGTGATGCTGCTGGCGGTGATCGTGGCCGTGGCCTGGCGCGCGCGCCGGGCCGACCGGGCGGTGTCCTGGCTCTTCCTGCCCTACCTGCTCTGGGTGAGCTACGCGGCGCTGCTGAACGCGGCGCTGGTCTGGCTGAACTGAGGCGCAGGCGGCGTGCCGGAACCAATCCTTATGGCGCGCGTTGAGGGGCGACCTGAACAGAACGGAGACCCGACATGGAATTCATCCTCGGACTGATCGTGCTGATCGCGGATATCTACGCGCTCTACAACGTCTTCACCTCCGGCACCTCGACCGGGAAGAAGATCCTCTGGACGCTGTTGATCCTGTTCCTGCCGGTCATCGGCTTCATCATCTGGCTGATCGCCGGGCCGCGCGGCGGCAGCGCGCGGGTGTGAGCCGACGGGTCGATGCGCCGGGCGCCGCGAGCGCCCCCGCATCGACCCGCCCGCCACTGTCAGAAAC
>DOIS01000152.1:4374-6727 GCA_003511785.1 Paracoccaceae bacterium | reverse complement strand
CCCCCCCCCCCCCCCCGCCACTGTCAGAAATCGAAGAGATCCTCGAGGAAGCCGCCGCGCTTCTTCTTCTTGCGGTATCCCGGATCGTCATAGCCCCGGGCTTGCTGCGGCGGGGGCGGCGGCGGGGTCTGGGCCATCGAGCGGTCGATGATCTTGTCCAACTCGCCGCGATCGAGCCACACGCCGCGGCAGTCCGGGCAGTAGTCGATCTCGACGCCGCTGCGATCCGCGATCACCAGGGTCGCACCATCCACGGGACATTTCATTGCATTACCTCCTGCGTTGCTTCTCTCAGGAGATAGGGCGGGGCGGGTGGATTTCACCTGCCGAGACCGGGTTTGCCCTATTGCGCGAGGCCCAGCGCCTCGAGATGCCGCGCGCTCTCCTCGACCCGGTCGAAATCGTTGATCTCGACGATCAACCGGGGGCGGCCGCCGACCCGGTCCAGCGCCTCGAACAGGCCGAACCAGCAGATATTGCCGCGTCCCAGCGGCCAGTGCCGGTCGGCATAGCCGTCGCTGTCCTGGAGGTGGACATGGGCCAGCGCCCCGCCGGCATCGGTGAGGAAGCGATCCGCCGGCGGGGCGTCGCAGACCACATGCGCCCAATGCGCGTGGCCGGTATCCACCGAGAGCCGCAGCGCCGGGCTGTCGGCGGCCTCGATCACCGCGCGGCGCAGGGCCGGGTCGGTGTCGCGGATGTTCTCCAGAACCATCTCCACCCCCTGATCCTCGGCCCGGTCGAGCGCGGGCGACAGCGTGTCGAGGATCGCGCCGATGCTCTTGGAGCGGTCGCGTGGCGCATTGTCGAGATTGCAGCTGTCCCAGTGGTCATAGGGGGAATGGATGACCATCTGGGTCGCGCCCAGCCGCTCGCAGACACCCAGGGCCTGGTCCAGCCGTTTCTGCACCACCGCGCGCATCTCGCGGTCGGTGGTGTTCAGCTCGAAGCCGGGGAAGGGGCCATGGATGCCCAGCCGCCCCTGCCAGCCGTCGAGCTTCGCGCGGGCCTTGTCGACGAAGGGCTCGGGATCGGCCAGGATGTCGGGCAGGCAGAACTCGGGCAATTCCAGGTCGCGGTTCTTTTCGAACAGCCAGTCGCGGTGACGGTCGAGGTCCAGCACGCTGAGCTGGGCGCCGAGGATGGGCAGGTCGGTCATGGGGCAGGCCTCCGTTGCGGATCCGCGCGCAGGCTAGGCAGGCTGCGTCGCCGCGTCCAGACCGGAGTGCCGCTCAGGTCGCGGACGCATTGCCCCGAGGCCCGGACAGGGTCGCGTCGAGCCCGGCGGCGCAGAAGCGCAGCACCGCCTCGAGCGCGGCACCTCCCGGGCGGTCGGTCCCGGCCAGCGCGCCGATGCGCCAGGCCGAGGTGATCTCGGCCAGCATGGCGGCCACGGTATAGACGAAGCCGGTCGCCACCGCCGCGCGCGGCGCCCCCGGATAGAGCCCGGCCAGCACGTCGATGAAGGTCCGCGCGGTGGGATCGAAACACTCCGCCGCCAGCGCCCGCCAGCGCGGCTCGGCCGAGACCATGGCCACGAGCCGGGCATAGGCCAGCCATTGCGGCCCGCCGGTCTCGGCCCGCGCGATATAGGGCTCGACGAAACAGCGCAGCACCGCGCGGGCGTCAAGCGGACCCTGCGCGCGCCGCGCCGCCAGCGCCTCCAGCCGCAGGCTGGCCAGCGGTTCGGCCCGGCGCTGAATGATACGGGCGAAAAGCGCCTCCTTGTGGCCGCCGTGATGGCTGACCAGCGCCACCTGCACGCCCGCCTCGGCGGCGATGTCACGCAGGCTGGCCCCCTCGAATCCCCGCTGCGCAAACACCCGTTCGGCCGCATCCAGGATGCGCGCCCGGGTCTCCAGCGACCGCTTGGAGGGCGCCCTTTGCCGTTGTTTTTCTTTGGTAAGTCTCCCGCTCATCTTTTCAGCTTGCCTTATATTGAACGCTTGTTCAAGTTAAGCGAAGGAGGACAGGGAGGATTTCATGGCGGAAACGCGCGACCGGGTGGCCCTGGTCGGGGCCGGCCCGATGGGGCTGGCTGCGGCCAAGGTCATGGCCGAACAGGGGGTGGCCTTTCAGGGGTTCGAGATGCACAGCGATGTGGGCGGGTTGTGGGACATCGACGCCCCGCGCTCGACCATGTATGAAAGCGCGCATCTGATCTCGTCCAAGACGATGACCGAGTTCGCGGATTTCCCGATGCGGGACGAGGTGGCGGAATACCCGTCGCACCGGGAGATGAAGCGGTATTTCAGCGATTTCGCCGATCATTTCGACCTGCGGCGGCATTACCGCTTCGGTGCCGAGGTGATCGAGGTCACGCCGCTGGGCGAGGATGGCGCGGGCTGGCGCG
>DOIS01000152.1:0-4038 GCA_003511785.1 Paracoccaceae bacterium | reverse complement strand
CTGGCGCGACGCGGACGGAGAGCACGCCGAAACCTTCGCCGCCGTGATGATCGCCAACGGCACCCTGTCCGAGCCGAACCGGCCGGCCTTCGCCGGGGAGTTCGACGGCGAGTTGATCCATGCCTGCGACTACCGCAGCGCAAGCCAGTTCGACGGCAAGCGCGTGCTGGTGGTAGGCGCCGGCAACTCGGGCTGCGACATCGCGGTGGACGCGATCCACCATGCCGAGCGCGTCGATCTGTCGATGCGCCGAGGCTATTACTTCGTGCCGAAATACGTCTTCGGCAAACCCGCCGACACGGTGGGCGGCGCGATCAAGCTGCCGATGTGGCTGAAGCGGCGGATCGACGGGGTGATCCTCAAGTGGTTCGTGGGCGATCCGCAGAAATACGGCTTCCCGAAACCGGATTACGCGCTTTACGAAAGCCACCCTGTGGTCAATTCGCTGGTGCTCTACCACGCGGGCCATGGCGACCTCACGGTGCGCCCCGACATCGCCCGGCTCGACGGGCAGACGGTGCAGTTCACCGATGGCAGCAGCGGGGATTACGACATGATCCTGACCGCCACGGGCTACAAGCTGCATTACCCGTTCATCGCCTCCGAGCATCTCAACTGGCAGGGCGACGCGCCGCATCTCTATCTCAACGCGCTGCACCCCGCGCGCGACGATCTCTTCGTGCTGGGCATGGTCGAGGCCACAGGGCTGGGCTGGCAGGGCCGGCACGAACAGGCCGAGATGGTGGTGCGCTATCTCAAGGGGCTGCGCGAGGGCAACGCCGCTGCCCTTCGGCTCAAGGCCGAGAAGGCGCGCGGTTTCGAGCGCGCGACCGGCGGGATGACCTACCTCGATCTCGCGCGGATGGCCTATTACGTGGACAAGGACACCTATCGCGGGGCGGTGACCGGCTGGACCCGCGCCCTGCGCAAGGGCGAGGCCGGGACCGGCCCGGCGCCCGCGCGCGCCGAGGCCACGGCATGACCGGGATCGACGAGGTCACGCTCAATTTCAGCCCTGGCTCGCTGCTCCTGCTGAACGGGATTCTCGCGGTGGTGATGTTCTCGATCGCCATCGACCTGAAGCCGGCCGATTTCGCCCGCCTGCGCGCGGCGCCCAAGCCGTTGCTGGTGGGGCTGGTCTCGCAATTCCTGGTGCTTCCGGCTCTCACTTTCCTGCTGGTGCTCGCCACGCAGCCGCGCCCCTCCATCGCCTTGGGCGTGATCCTGGTGGCGGCCTGCCCGGGGGGCAACATCTCGAACTTCATCACCCATCGCGCGGGGGGCAACACCGCGCTGTCGGTGTCGCTCACCGCCTTCGCCACGGTGGGGGCGATCGGGCTCACGCCGCTCAACATCGCCTTCTGGGACAGCCTCTACGCGCCCTCGCGCGCTGCTGCGCGAGACCGCGATCGACCCGGTATCAGTCGCGATCACGGTGGGGCTGATGCTGCTCCTGCCGCTGGTCCTGGGGGGCAGCCTCAATACGAAGCGCCCCCACCTGGCCGCACGCCTGCGCGGGCCGTTGCAGGCGCTGTCGATGGCGATCTTCGTGGGCTTCGTGGTGCTGGCCTTGGCGGCGAACTGGGGCTTCTTCCTGCAATTCGCCGGGCTTGTGGCAGTGCTGGTGGTGCTGCACAACGCGCTGGCGCTGGGCGCCGGCTGGAGCGTGGCGCGGCTGGCGGGCCTGTCGGAATTCGACCGCCGCTCGGTCACGATTGAGACCGGCATCCAGAATTCCGCCCTGGGTCTGGTGTTGATCTTTGGCTTCTTCCACGGGCTGGGCGGCATGGCGATGGTCGCGGCCTTCTGGGGCATCTGGCACGCCATTTCGGGCATCGCCCTCGCCGCATGGATGAACCGGAGGGAGGCCGCGCGATGAGCCGTATCCTGATCACCGGCGCGAACGGGCTGGTGGGCCGCGCGCTGATCGCCGAACTGGCGGGGCGCGACGTGGTCGCCACCGACCTGGCGCCGCCGTCCGACCTGCCCGACGGCGTCCGGTTCGAACGCATGGACGTGACCGGCCCCGATCCGGCCCGGGTCATCGCCGCGACCCAGCCCGAGGTGATCGTGCACCTGGCCTCGGTGGTGACACCGCCGCCCGGGACCGGGCGCGACTTCGCCTATCGGGTGGATGTCGAGGGCACGCGCCAGGTGCTCGACGCGGCCCGCACCCAGGGCGTGCGGCGCCTGGTGGTGACCTCCTCGGGGGCGGCCTATGGCTATCACGCCGACAACCCGGTGCCGCTTTGCGAGGACGACTCGCTGCGCGGCAACCCGGAATTTCCCTATGCCGACCACAAGCGGCAGGTCGAGGAGATGCTGGCCCAGGCCCGCCGTGACACCCCGGCGCTGGAACAGGTGGTGCTGCGCGTGGGCACGGTGCTGGGCGAGGGGGCCGAGAACCAGATCACCGCGCTGTTTCACAAGCCGCGCCTGCTGGCCGTCGCGGGCAGCGACAGCCCCTTCGTGTTCATCTGGACCCGCGACCTGGCGCGCATCCTGGCGCGCGCCGCGACCGATGGGCCGGAGGGGGTGTTCAACGTGGCTGGCGGCGGGGCGCTTTCGGTCGACGACCTGGCCCGCGCGCTGGGCAAGCCGGTGCTGCGCCTGCCCGCCTGGGCCCTGCGCGCGGCGCTGGGCGTGGCGCGTCCGCTGGGGCTCACGCGCTATGGCCCCGAGCAGGTGCGCTTTCTGCAATACCGCCCGGTGCTGGCCAATGACGCGCTCAAGACGCGCTTCGGCTATGTGCCGGAAAAGACCAGCGCCGAGGTGTTCGACCTCTGGCGGCGGAGCGTGGGGCTGTGAGCGTCGCGGTGATCTCGGGCGGGGCCGGGGGGCTGGGCCGGGCGCTGGGCGCGGCGTTGCAGGCGCGCGGCTGGCAGGTCGTCGCGCTCGACCGCGACATCGCGGGGCTGGAGCCGGGCGCGGCGCTCTGGCCCGTGACCTGCGATTTGACCGACCGGGTGCAGATCGCGCGGGCCTGCGCGGCGGTCCTGGCAGAGCATCCGCGCATCGACCTGGTGATCCACGCCGCCGGGCTGACCCATATCGGCCCGTTCGAGCATCTCACCGATGCCGCGCTGCGCCGCCTCTTCGAGGTCAATTTCTTCGCCGCCGTGGACCTGACGCGCCATTTGCAAGGGGCGGTGCGGACGGCGCGCGGCACGCACCTCGCGATCTCCTCGGTGGCGGGGTTCGCGCCGCTGCATCACCGCACCGCCTATGCCGCCTCGAAACATGCGCTCGAGGGGTTCTTCGGCTCGCTGCGCTCCGAGGAGGCGGCGCAGGAGGTGCGGGTGGCGATCGCCGCCCCGTCCTTCGTGGCGACCAATACCGGCAATGCCGGGCGCACCGGCGACGGGCTGACCCGGCCGGGCTCGGCCGGCGACGGGGTCGATCCGATGACGCCGGAGGCGGCGGCGACGGCGATCCTGCGCGGGCTGGACCGGGGCGCCGAGCGCATCGCGGTGGGCCGGGTGGCGCGGGCCTCCTGGCTGGTCAACCGCGCCTCGCCCGCGCTCTACCAGCGCTTGATGCGGCGCAGCATCAAGGGCGGCTGATCCGGCTTGCAGGCCGGCGGGGTTCGGGGAAGACTGCGCGGATGAACCTCGACGCGCTCCTGTCCCACCGCTTCACGCCCGAGACCCTGCGCTATGGCCCGCGCGAGGTGATGCTCTACGCGCTGGGCGTCGGGCTGGGCGCCGAGCCGGCCGATCTGCGTTTCGTCCAAGAGCGCGACCTGGCGGTGCTGCCCGGCTTCCCTTGCGTTCTGGGCAGCCAGGACGACTGGTTCACCGCGCCCGGGATCGGCATCGACCGTGCACAGGTGCTGCATCTCGAACAGCGCATCGAGACACGCCGCCCGCTGCCGCCCGAGGGGCGGGTGCAGGTGGCGTATCGGCTGGAGGGTGTGGCCGACCGGGGCCCCCGGCGGGGCGCGGCGATCTCCTTCGGCAAGCGCCTGTCCGATCCAGCGACCGGGACGCCCTATGCCGATCTGCGCTACACCATCCTGGCGCGCGGCGATGGCGGTTG
>DOIS01000101.1:1076-17881 GCA_003511785.1 Paracoccaceae bacterium | reverse complement strand
GCCTGGCGGCAGGGCCAGGGCGCGGCGGGCCAGGGCCCGGCCCAGGCCGGCCAGGCGGTGGCCGACCAGGTGGTGACGGTGATGCCGATCGCCAGCCCCGCCGAGATGAAGCGGCGGCACTGGGGGCTGCTGCTGAGCTTCCTGCTGATGGTGCTGATCCCGCTGGGGGCGGTGGTGTTCTATCTCTGGACCATCGCCGAGGACCGCTATGGCTCGATCACCGGCTTCACCGTGCGCCAGGAGGAAAGCGGCGGCGCCACCGACCTGCTGGGCGGGCTGGCCAATTTCACCGGCGGCACGGTGCAGTCCGACAGCGACATCCTCTACGAGTTCATCCAGAGCCAGGCGCTGGTGGAATCGGTGGATGCCGAGCTGGACCTGCGCGCCCATTACGGCGCCCATTGGCCCGACGACTGGGCCTTCGCGCTCTGGCCCGATGCCACGCTGGAGGAGCTGATCTGGTATTGGCAGCGGATCGTGCGGATCTCCTATGACCAGTCCACCGGGCTGATTGAGGTGCAGGTGCTGGCCTATGATCCCGACATGGCGCAGCGCATCGGCGAGAAGATCGTGGCCGAGAGCCAGGCGATGATCAACAAGCTCAACGAGCGCGCCCGCGAGGACGCCATGCGCTATGCGGTCGAGGATCTCGAGGACTCGGTCGAGCGGCTCAAGACCGCGCGCGAGGCGCTGACCCAGTTCCGCACCCGCACCCGCATCATCGATCCCGAGGCCGACATCCAGAGCCGGATGGGGGTGATGTCGAACCTGCAGCAGAAACTGGCCGAGGCGCTGATCGAATACGACCTGCTGTTGCAGAGCGTGAGCGAGAACGACCCCCGCGTGGCCAAGGCGCGCGACACCATCGACGTGATCCGCGACCGCATCGCCGCCGAGCGCCAGACCTTCACCTCCGACAGCACCGAGACCGGCGCCGTGGGCGAGGATTACCCGACGCTGATCGCCGAGTTCGAGAGCCTCAGCGTGGACCGCGAGGTGGCCGAGCAGACCTATCGCGCCGCGCTCACCGCGCTGGACGTGGCGCGCGCCAATGCCGCGCGCCAGAGCCGCTACCTGGCGACCTATATCCCGCCCACGCGCTCGCAGACCCCGGAATATCCCCAGCGCCTGACCCTGACCGGGCTGGCGGCGCTGTTCCTGCTGCTGGTCTGGTCGATCCTGGCGCTGGTCTATTACTCGATCCGCGATCGCAGGTGAGGGTGGCCATGGCGGCGAGGGGCATGGCACGGGGCGAGGTGGCGCCGCAGCGCGGCAGCCTGAGATTCGAGAACCTGACCAAGAGTTTCTGGGTCCAGAACGAGCGCAAGGTGGTGATCGACAACCTCAACCTGACCCTGCCGCCGGGGCGGTCGCTGGCGCTTCTGGGGCGCAACGGGGCGGGCAAGTCGACCCTGCTGGAGATCATCGCCGGCACCATGCGCGCCGATCACGGCCGGGTGGTCAGCGATGGCACCATCTCCTGGCCGGTGGGCTTCGGCGGCTCGTTCCACCCCGAGCTGACCGGGGCGCAGAACATCCGCTTCATCGCCCGGATCTATGGCGTGGATACCGACGAGCTTCTGGCCTTCGTCGAGGATTTCGCCGAGATCGGCAAATTCTTCCACATGCCGGTGCGCACCTATTCCTCGGGGATGCGCTCGCGGCTGACCTTCGGGGCGTCGATGGGCATCCATTTCGACACCTACCTGGTGGACGAGGTCACCGCGGTGGGCGACGCCATCTTCAAGCGCAAGAGCCGGGCGGTCTTCGCCGAGCGGATGAAACGCTCGGGCGCGATCCTGGTCAGCCACTCGATGGCCCAGGTCCGGCAATACTGCGATTCCGGCATCGTGCTGGCCGATGGGCAATTGGAGTTCTTCGACGATCTCGAAGAAGCGATCGCGCGTCACCACAAGCTGATGAACGTCGCCGCCTGAGCCCGGCCCGGTGCGGCTCGGCCCCGCTCAGGCCCCGCTCCGGCGCTGCTTGATCCCACCCCGCCCTTCGGCCATAAGCGCCGGCAACCACATCGGGGCCGGGCGCGGCGGCGGCACGGCCCGAGGACCGGAGGCCGGGCATGAAACTTCCGCTCAGGGCAGGCGGCAAAGGCGCGCCGCGCAAGAAGGTGCTCTGGCTTCATATCGGGCATTACAAGACCGGCACCACCGCGCTCCAGGTCTTTCTCGCGCAGAACCGCAAGGCACTGTTGCGCGCGGGGCTGGACTATCCCGAGCAGGGGCAGGCCCATTCCAAGCACTCGCTGCTGGCCTTCGCGCTCTACCGCGCGGCGGGGGTCGAGACCCTGATGCATGGCTATGCCCGGCCCGAGACCCCCGAGGAGGTCTGGGACGCGCTGTTCGACGCGCTGCGCGCGAGCCCGGCCCCGGCGGGCCTGGTCAGCAGCGAGGAATTCATGCGCCTGGGCGCGCACCCGGCCGCCGCCCGGCGGCTGGCGGCGATCGTGGCGCGCGGTCTGCCCGGTCTGGCCGAGCTGCCGTCCGGCGTCTGGCGCGCGGCGGGGGTGAGCCTGGCAGTGTCGCTGGCCAGCACCGCGCTTCTGCTGGTGCTGGCCCTGCCGATGGCGGCGGCGCTGACCCGCGCGCGGCGCGGCTGGATCGACCTGGTTGGGCTTCTGGGGCTTGCCACCTCGCCCCTGGTGATCGGCACGGGGCTGTTCGTGATCCTGAACCCGGTGGCCGATCCCTTCGCGCTGGCCCTGCCGGTCACGGCGGCGGTCAACGCGCTGATGGCGCTGCCCTTCGCGCTGCGTATCCTGGTGCCGGCCTCGCGCGAGACGGTGAACCGGCACGGGCGGCTGGCGCTGAGCCTGGGGATGCAGGGGGCGCCCTTTGCCCGGCTGGTCTGGCTGCGCCGGCTGCGCCCGCAGATCGGGTTCGCCGCCGGGCTGGGGGCGGCGCTGTCGATGGGAGATCTGGGGGTGATCGCGCTCTTCGCCGCGCCGGATGTGGCGACCCTTCCGCTGGAGATGTATCGCCTGATGGGTGCCTACCGTATGGAGGCCGCGGCGGGGGCTGCGCTGCTGCTGCTGGGCCTGGCCATGGCGCTGTTCTGGCTGTTCGACCGGGGAGGGCGGATGCATGTTGAGCCTTGAGGGCGTCACGGTGGACAATGGCGGCTTTCACTTGCGCGCCGACCTGGCCGTTCCCAAGGGCGCGCGGGTCGCGGTGATCGGGCCGTCGGGGGCGGGAAAATCGACGTTGGTCGAGGCCGTGGCCGGGTTCCTGCCGGTGATCGAGGGCCGCGTGTTGTGGCGCGGGCGCGACATCACCCATGATGGCCCCGGCGCGCGCCCGGTGGCGATGCTGTTCCAGGACGGCAACCTGTTTCCGCATCTCACGGTGGCCGAGAACGTGGGCCTGGGCCTGCGCCCCGACCTGCGGCTGGACGCGGCGCAGCGCAAGACGGTGGCGCGGGCCTTGGCGCGCGTGGGGCTGGAGGGCTTGGGCGCGCGCCGCCCGGCGCAGCTCTCGGGGGGGCAGCAGAGCCGCGCGGCGCTGGCCCGGGTGCTGGTGCAGGGCCGGCCGCTGCTGCTTCTGGACGAGCCCTTTGCCGCGTTGGGCCCGGCGCTCAAGTCCGAGATGCTGGACCTGGTGGCCGAGCTGGCGGGTGAGACCGGCGCGACGCTCTTGATGGTCAGCCACGATCCGGGTGAAGCGCGCCGGATCGCAAGCGACGTGATCCTGGTGGCCGAGGGGCAGGCGCATCCGCCCGAACCCACCGGCCCGCTGCTGGACGACCCGCCCGAGGCGCTGCGCGCCTACCTGGGCTAGACAGGGCGCACGGGGCGGCCGATAACGCGCGAAGGAGGCCGCCCATGCACCCCAACCCCGCCTTTCACACCGCCAGCCGCACCGAGAACCTCGCCTTCGCCCGCGACCGGGGCTTCGGCGTTCTGAGCGTGGCGCATGAGGGCGTTCCGCTGGTCTCGCATATCCCTTTCGTCCTGGACGAGGACGGGGCGGCGGCCGACCTGCACCTGGTGCGCTCGAACCCCATCGCCCGGGCGCTCGGCCAACCCTTGCGGGCCGTTCTCGCGGTGAGCGGGCCGGATGGCTATGTCTCGCCCGACTGGTATGGGCTGGCCGATCAGGTGCCGACCTGGAACTATGTCGCGGTGCATCTGGCCGGGCGACTGGAGCGGCTGCCCGATGCCGCGCTGCGTGATCAGCTCGACGGCTTGTCGCGGGCCTCCGAGTCGCGGCTGGCGCCCAAGCCGGAATGGCGCGCGGAGAAGATGGACGCGGAGGCGATGGCGCGGATGATGCGCCAGATCGTGCCGTGCCGCCTGCATGTCGAGGCGGTGGACGGCACCTGGAAGCTCTCGCAGAACAAGCCCGAGGCGGTACGGATCGCGGCGGTCGGCCATGTCGAGCAGGGCGCGGGGCAGGAACTGGCCGCGCTTGCCCGCATGATGCGTGACGCATAGACAGCCGCCCGGTCGCCGCCTAGGGTGACGCGCATCAAAGGGGGACCGGAATGAAACTCATCAGCTCGAAGGCCTCGCCCCATGCCCGCAAGGTGCGGGTGCTCTTGCATGAAGCGGGCGGCGGGGCCGACGTGGTCGAGCACCACGTGGCCACCAGCCCGGTCGATACCGCGCCAGACCTCCGCGCGGCGAATCCGCTGGGCAAATTGCCGGCGCTGGTGCTGGATGACGGGCGCACGCTCTATGACAGCCGGGTGATCACCCGTTACCTCGACGACCGTCTGGGCGCCGGGCTCTACCCGTCCGGCGCGGGTATCTGGGACGTGCTGACGCTCGAGGCCACGGCCGACGGTATTCTCGATGCCGCCGTGCTGATGGTCTACGAGGGCCGCGTGCGCCCAGAGGCCAAGCGATACGATGGTTGGGTCGAAGCGCAATGGGGCAAGGTGAGCGGTGCCGTGCGCGCCTTGGAAAGTCGCTGGATCGGCCATCTGGGCGGGCCGCTGGACATGGGCCAGATCGCGGTGGGCTGCGCGCTGGGATATCTGGATTTCCGGCACGGCGGACGCGACTGGCGCGGCGGCAATCCGGCGCTGGCCGGCTGGTTCATCGAGTTCTCCAAGCGCGCGGCCATGGTCGCCACTATGCCCGAGGGCTGAGGCGCGCCGCCGGTCGAGGCCCGGCGCCTCCTGCTGCTTCTTTCTGGTTTGCAAATACCCCGGCCGGTGCTCCGCCGCCGGGCGCGCGGCGCGAGACGGGGCGGCCCGGTCGGCTCACGCGGATGTGACCCCGGCGCGACAGCGGCGGAGACCTGCGACGTCCTGCGCGCCTTTGACCGCTGGACGAAACGCGCGCGCGACGCTAGAAGCCCGCGATGAGACACCGCCCGCGCGCGGTGCATGCGCATGTTTGCCCGGACGGGCGCTGGAATTGGGGTAAACGTCGTGTCCCGCGCAGAAGATCACGAAGGCACACGCCGCGACTTTCTTTACTATGCCACGGCCGGCGCCGGCGTCGTCGCCACAGGCGCCGTGGTCTGGCCGCTGATCGACCAGATGAACCCCTCGGCCGACGTGCAGGCGCTCTCGTCGATTCGCGTCGATGTCGCCGATGTCGAGGTCGGCACCCAGATCAGCGTGAAGTTTCTGGGCAAGCCGGTCTTCATCCGCCGCCGCACCCCCGAGGAGATCGCGGAATCGCGCGAAGTCGCGCTCGACGCGCTGCCCGACAAGGTGGCGCGCAACCCCAACGTCAACGGCGACGTGCCGGCGGTGGACGAGAACCGTACCCTGGACGAAGCTGGCGAATGGCTGGTGATGATCGGCGTCTGCACCCATTTGGGCTGCGTGCCGCTGGGCGACGGGGCCGGGGAATACCACGGCTGGTTCTGCCCCTGCCACGGGTCGCACTACGACAGTTCGGGCCGAATCCGCAAAGGACCCGCACCGGAAAACCTGCATATCCCGGTGGCCGAGTTCGTCGATGAAACTACCATCAAGCTCGGATAAGGACACGCGCTGATGTCAGGTATTCCGTACGACCATTACGAGCCCAAGACGGGCGGCGAGAAGTGGCTGCACCGCCGCCTGCCGATCGTCGGGCTGCTTTACAACACCATCATGATCCCCACGCCCAAGAACCTCAACTGGATGTGGATCTGGGGGATCGTCCTGTTCTTCTGCCTCGTGTTGCAGATCGTCACCGGCATCGTCCTGGCGATGCATTACACGCCGCATGTCGACCTGGCCTTCGCCAGCGTCGAGCACATCATGCGCAACGTCAATGGCGGGCACATGCTGCGCTATCTGCACCAGAACGGCGCCTCGCTGTTCTTCGTGGCGGTCTATATCCATATCTTCCGGGGCCTCTATTACGGCTCCTACAAGGCTCCGCGCGAGATCACCTGGATCATCGGGATGCTGATCTACCTGCTGATGATGGCCACGGCCTTCATGGGCTACGTTCTGCCCTGGGGTCAGATGTCCTTCTGGGGCGCGACCGTGATCACCGGCCTGTTCGGCGCCATCCCGTTCATCGGCGAGGGTCTTCAGACCTGGCTGCTGGGCGGGCCCGCGGTGGGCAACGCCACGCTGAACCGCTTCTTCTCGCTGCACTATCTGCTGCCCTTCGTGATCCTGGGCCTGTCGATCGTGCATATCTGGGCCTTCCACACCACCGGCAACAACAACCCCACCGGGGTCGAGGTGCGCCGTGGCTCGAAGGCCGAGGCCGAGAAGGACACGCTGCCGTTCTGGCCGTATTTCGTGATCAAGGACCTGTTCGCCCTGGCGGTGGTCCTGCTGATCTTCTGGGCCGTGGTCGGCTTCATGCCCAACTACCTGGGTCACCCCGACAACTACATCGAGGCCGACCCGCTGGTGACGCCCGCGCATATCGTGCCGGAATGGTATTTCCTGCCCTTCTACGCGATCCTGCGTGCCTTCACGTCGGAGGTCTGGGTGGTGCAGTTCGTCAGCTTCATCACCGGCGGCATCATCGACGCCAAGTTCTTCGGCGTGCTGGCCATGTTCGGCGCGATCCTGGTGATGGCGCTGGCGCCCTGGCTGGACACCTCGTCGGTGCGCTCGGGCCGGTACCGGCCGATGTTCAAGTGGTGGTTCGCCCTGCTGATCATCGACTTCATGGTGCTGATGTGGCTGGGGGCGATGCCCGCGGAAGAGCCTTACGCGACCTTCTCGCTGATCGCTTCGGCCTACTGGTTCGCCTATTTCCTGATCATCCTGCCGATCCTCGGCGTGATCGAGAAGCCCGAGCAGCCGCCCGAGACGATCGAGGAGGATTTCAACGCCCACTACGCGCCCAACACCGGCGGAACCAAGACCATGCCTTCGGTCAACCCGGCGGATTGAGGAAGAGGACGATGACACAAATGTTCAAGAAACTCGCACTGGGTGCCGCACTCGCCCTGGCCCTTCCTGCCGCGTCCTTCGCGGCGGGGGCCTACGACACGAAGATCGAGGATGTCGCCTTTTCCTTCGAGGGGCCCTTCGGCACCTATGACGTCAACCAGTTGCAGCGCGGCTTGCAGGTGTTCACCGAGGCGTGCGCCGCCTGTCACGGGCTCAAGCAGGTACCGATCCGCACGCTGGGCGACGAGGGCGGTCCCGAGATGCCGATGGACCAGGTGCGGGTCTACGCGTCGAACAATTTCGAGGTGTTCGACGTCGAGCTGGACGATTTCCGCCCGGCGATCCCGACCGACCATTTCCCGGCGGTGACCGCCGCCGGTGCGCCGGACCTGAGCCTGATGGCCAAGGCGCGGGCCGGGTTCCACGGGCCCTACGGGCTTGGGATCAACCAGTTCTTCCGGGGCATGGGCGGTGCCGAGTACATGTATTCTCTTTTGACCGGCTATACCGGCGAGGAGAAGATGGAAGCCGGCGCGATGTTCTGGGAGAACACGGCCTTCCCGGGTGGATGGATCTCGATGGCCCCGCCGCTCTTCGACGAGCAGGTGGAGTATGCCGACGGGACCGTGGCCTCGGTCGAGCAGATGTCCAAGGATGTCTCGGCTTTCCTGATGTGGACCGCCGAGCCCAAGATGATGGCGCGCAAGCAGGTCGGGTTCGTCGGCGTGCTGTTCCTCACCGTTCTGTCGGTGCTGCTCTATCTCACCAACAAGAAACTCTGGGCGCCGGTCAAGGGCAAGCGGTTCGAAGGCTGAGCCCTGCGCGACACGCATGAAACGACCCTGCGGCGCCTGTCGCGGGGTTTTTTCGTTTTTAAAGTGCGCGCGATGCGCGCATGCGATCTCAAGGGGTAGAGGGCGTTGTCCCCTCTGGCTTCGCCATTCACCCCCAGAGTATATCCCGCAAGAGGAAAGGCCGGGCGCGCTCAGTCCGGGGCCAGCATGTAGCCCGCGCCGCGCACGGTTTGCAGGTAGCGCGGCTGTTTCGGGTTGGCCTCGATCTTGCGGCGCAGGCGGGTGATCTGCACGTCCACCGCGCGCTCCTGCGCCTGGCCCCGGTCACGGCCCAGCTCCTCGACCAGCTTGGCGCGGCTCACCGGCTCGCCGGGGCAGGCGGAGAAGATGCGCATGAGCTGGCTTTCGGTCGCCGTCAGGCGGATCGGGGCCTCACCCTGCCACATCTCGGCGCGGTCGATGTCATAGCGGATCGGGCCGAGATGCAGGATCTTCGGCAGGCTGTCGGAGCTTGACGCCTGCGGCATCCGGCGCAGGATCGCGTTGATCCTGAGCAGCAGTTCCTTGGGCTCGAACGGTTTGGCCAGGTAGTCGTCGGCCCCGGCCTCAAGCCCGGCGATGCGGTGTTCGGTCTCGCCGCGCGCAGTGAGCAGCAGGATCGGCGTCGCGCGGGTCTCGCGCAGCGCGCGGGTCAGGCTGACACCGTCTTCGCCCGGCATCATCACGTCGAGCACGATCAGGTCGAAGTCCAGCCCCGCCAGCAGACGCCGCGCATGGGCCGCGTCGCGCGCCGCCGTGACAAGGAAGCCGTTGCGCATCAGGAATTTGCGCAACAGATCGCGAATGCGCTCGTCGTCGTCGACGATGAGAAGATGGGCGTCGGGGTCGGTCATGCTTTGTCCCGCAGCCGGATATAGGCGCGCCGCATCTCGGGGTCCATCATCGCCTCGAGCACTTGGCGAAAGCCCGCGACCGCCTCGGGGCCGGCCTCGCGGTAGGCGGCGCGCATGCGGGCGCGCTGGGCGTCGGAGAGCTTCTGCTCGAGCGCGGCCCCGGCCTCGGTCAGGTGGAGGTTGCGCTCGCGCTTGTCCTGCGCGCCGACGCGGCTTTCGACCAGGCCGTCGGCGATGAGAGTTCTCAACACGCGGTTCAGCGACTGCTTGGTCACGCCGAGAATGGTCAGCAGGTTGTTGACCGTGGTGCCCGGCGCGCAGTGGATGAAATGGATCGCCCGGTGATGGGCGCGGCCATAGGATAGGTCGGCAAGGATGCGGTCGGGGTCGGCGGTGAAGCCGCGATAGGCGAAGAACATCGCCTCGATCCCCTGCCTGAGTTGTTCGTCGGTGAGATAGAGCAGGCTTTCGCCGCCATATCCCGCTCCACTTCTTCCGTCCGACATGCGCCCCCTATCCTCTTTTTCGGCAGTTTAAGTCAGCCTTGTTGACATTCCAAGAGCGAAGCGGTATCGAATCGCAGTTTCTGCGCAATTTAATGTCCGGCTCGGCCTTAACGCGCGCAACAAACGGAAACAAGCACCACGAACAGGAGAATGCGTGATGTCGGGATACGATGATCGGGACGGCCAGATCTGGATGGATGGAGAGTTGATCGACTGGCGCGCGGCCAATGTGCATATCCTGACCCATGCGCTGCATTACGCCAGCTCGGTCTTCGAGGGAGAGCGCGCCTATAACGGCAAGATCTTCAAGAGCCGGGAGCATTCCGAGCGGCTGAAGAAAAGCGCCGAGATGGTGGATTTCGAGATCCCTTGGACCGTCGATCAGATCGAGGAGGCCAAGGCGCAGGTTCTGGCCGCCAGCGGGCTGAGCGATGTCTATGTGCGCGCGGTGGCCTGGCGCGGGGCCGGCGAGGACATGGGCGTGACCTCCGCGCGCAACCCCGTCCGGCTGGCGATCGCGGCCTGGGAATGGGGCGCCTATTACTACGGCGATGCCAAGATGAAGGGCGCCAAGCTGGACATTTCCAAGTGGAAGCGCCCCAGCCCCGAGACCATCCCGGTGCATGCGAAGGCGGCCGGTCTCTACATGATCTGCACCATGTCCAAGCACGCGGCCGAGGCCAAGGGCTGCTCGGACGCGCTGTTCATGGATTACCGGGGCTATGTGGCCGAGGCGACCGGCGCCAACATCTTCTTCGTCAAGGATGGCGAGGTGCACACGCCCAAGCCCGACTGCTTCCTCAACGGGATCACCCGCCAAACCGTGATCGAAATGCTGGAAGAGCGCCAGGTCAAGGTCCACGAGCGCCACATCATGCCTGAGGAGATGGAAGGGTTCGAGCAGTGCTGGCTGACCGGCACCGCCGCCGAGGTCACGCCGGTTGGGCAGATCGGGGATTATAGTTTCGAGGTGGGCGCGCTGACGCGGGAGATCGCCGAGGGATACGAGGCGCTTGTGCGGAGTTGAGCAAGGCGCTTGACCACGGGAATCGGCTTGTGCGAGTCTGCCAATTGAGACTTTTCCTCAGCTAGGTAACGGATACGCCCATGGTAAACAGATCGTACTACGTTACGGCGGTTTGGGACGCGGAGGCCGGTGTCTGGGTCAGTGAAAGCGACATCATCGGGCTTCACGTCGAGGCGCAAACCCTCGAGGAGTTTGAGCAGCTGGTTGATGAGTTCGCCGCGGAAATGATCGTTGCGAACCACCTCACCGAGGCCGATCTCCAGCTTCCGTTGCAGGACCTGATCCCCTCGGTGCGAGTATCTCATAAACCGGCGGCTTGATGCCCGATTTCTACCGGGAGGTCACGCGGCTCTTGCGCGTAAACCAGTTCGTAAGGGCGCCGGGTCGGAAGGGGTCGCACGAGAAGTGGGAAAATGCGGTCCTGCGGCGGAAGGTCGTGGTGCCGCGCCACATGAAAAGCCGGCATACAGCGAACGCCATTCTGAAATCGGCCGGGATCAACAAGAAACTGTGAGGCTCACCCCGCCTCGGTCTCGCCCATCTCGCAGACGATCTGCCATTCCCTTCCGTTCACCGGCTGCACCGACAGCCGGGAGTTGCGCAGGAGCACCATCTCACCGAGGCGCGGATCGGCCTTGATCTCGTCCAGCGTCACGGGCCGGGTGAAGGGGCGCACCGCCTTGATGTCCACGCACTCCCAACGGTCGTCATCGGTGGTGCTGTCGGGATGCGCCTCGGCGATCACTTCGACGATGCCGACCACGGCTTTCTCCTTCTGCGAATGATAGAAGAAGCCCCGGTCGCCCACCGCCATCTCGCGCATGAAGTTGCGCGCCTGGTAGTTGCGCACGCCGTCCCATTCCTCGCCCGTTTCGCCCTTGGCCACCTGGTCGTCCCAGGACCAGGTGGAGGGTTCCGATTTGAACAGCCAGTAGCGCATCAGCCGACCACCTTCTTCCACTCGATCAATTCGACCGATGCGAAAAGCCCCGCCTTGGCATAGGGGTCGGCCTCGGCCCAGCGCCGGGCGGCATCCATGTCCGCGACGTCGAGAATCACCAGCGAGCCGGCCATCTCGCCGTTCTCGATCAGCGGGCCGGCCTGTGCCACGACGCCGGTGTCCTCGATATAGGCGAGGTGGGCTTCGCGGTTGGCCTTGCGGGTCTCGAGTGCGCCGGGGCGGTCGCGGGCGATCAGGGCAACGAGCATCTATTCCTCCTTGAGCGGGCGGGCCAGCAGGTTGGTCATGGCCTCGTGCACGGTGGCGCGGCCATCAAGCATGGCCACCACGCAATCGGTGATCGGCATGTCCAGCGCCATGCCGTGGGCCTTGACTGCCACCGCGCGGGCTGTGGCGGCGCCCTCGACCGTCACCGAAGGGTCGAACTCCTCGCCCCGACCCAAGGACAGGCCGAGCCGATAGTTGCGCGACAGGTCCGAGGTGCAGGTCAGCGTCAGATCGCCGAAACCAGAGAGCCCGGCCAGCGTCTCGGGGCGCGCGCCGAGGGTCAACGCCATGCGCTGCATCTCGGCATAGCCGCGGGTCATCAGCGCGGCCCGCGCGCTGGCGCCGAGACCCGCGCCCATCACCGCGCCGCAGGCGATCGCCATCACGTTCTTGAGCGCCCCGCCCAGTTCCGCCCCGGTGGTGTCGGTGGTGCGATAGAGTCGCAGGTTCGCGGTGGTCAGCTGCTCTTGCAGCCGGGCGGCAAGGTCGGCATCGGCGCAGGCCAGCGTCAGCGCGGTGGGCAGGCCGCGGGCAATGTCGTCGGCGAAGCTGGGCCCGGTCAGCAGGGCGGCGGGGGCATCGGGCAGGGCCTCGGCCATCACGGCGACGGGGCCGAGGCCGGTGTCCAGCTCGATCCCCTTGCAGCAGGCCACGAGGGCGGGGCCGGTGAGCGACCGGGAATGGTCTTGCAGCAGGCCGCGCAGTTGCTGCATCGGCACCGCAAGAAGCAGCGTGTCGCAGGTGGCAGCGTGCGAGAGATCGGCGGTCGGCGTGATCGCATCGGGCAGGGCGACGCCGGGCAGGCGGTCGGCATTCTCGCCGGTTTCGGCGATGCGCGCGGCCATCTCTCCCGAGCGCATCCAGAGCGTGACCGGCCCCCGACCGGCTAGCGAGACCGCCAGGGCCGTGCCGAAGGCGCCGGCGCCGAGGACGGCGACGCTCATGCTTTGGGTCCTCTGCGGCGGTGCGGTGTCATCGGCGGCCCGGTTTGCAAGCGGTCTCGCTTCAGAGTATCACCCGGGCTGGTGGCGAACAATCCTTTGAGCGTGACGGCCATGACCACCCCCCGCGTGATCCTGCTTATGACGCGGCCCGAAGCGGCGGGCCGCCGCTTTGTGGCGGGCTTGCCCGGGACGATGCGGGAGCGGATCACGCCCTGCTATGCGCCGTTGATGGAGATCGTTCCGACGACCGGGCCTGTCGAGATCGGAGCGGCGCGCGGGCTGATCTTTTCCTCCGCCGCCGGGGTGGAGGCGGTCGCGGACCGGGTCAAGGCGCGTGACTTGCCCTGTTTCTGTGTGGGGGAGACCACTGCCCAGGCCGCCCGCGACGCCGGGTGGAGCCGGGCGCGGGCGGTGGCGCTCGATGCCGAAGGTCTCCTGGCCCGGCTGACATGCGACCCGCCGGAGGGGCCGCTTTTGCATCTGCGGGGTGCACATGCGCGGGTGCCCATCGCCGCGCGCCTGAGCGAGGCGGGGCTGCCCGCGCGCGAAGCGGTGGTCTATGACCAGCCCGAGCGCGCGCTGACCGACGAGGCGCGGGACCATCTGGAGGGCGCCCGCCCGGTTCTGGTGCCGCTTTTCTCGCCGCGCAGCGCCCGGCTGTTCGCGCAGGGCCATGCCGGGGGCGCCCCGCTGCGCGGGCTGGCGATGAGCCCGGCGGTGGCGGACGTGGTCGCCGGGCTGGACGTCGCGTCGCTGGAGGTGGCCGGTGAACCAACGGGCGCGGCGATGCGTTCACTGGTTGCAAAGCATGTCGAAACCCTGTCCCCTTGTTGAGGGCGACAGGGAGCCGCAGTAAGGTCCGGTGGCGCATGGCATATTGTGACCGGAAGAGAATCAGAACGGGGGGCGCAAGGTGGCGGACAAGACAACATCGGAAGCAGAGGCGGACAGCCGTTCCGACCAGCCCGCCCGCAGCCTGACCGCCCCCGAGCACGATCCGCGCGGGCCGGACTGGTCCGCGACCGGCGCCACGGCGCGCATGGCACCGGAACACGACCCGCGTGGCGACGTCCCGCTGCGCGCGGCAAGCGGGCCGACGACCGTTTCGCAGACCGAGGTCGAGCCGCCCGAGCCGGAGCGGGACACTTCCGAACAAAGCGCGGCGACGCAACCGGCCGGCGGGTTGCCCGCACCGGCGCCGGCGCCCGAAAAGCGCCGGGGTGGCGGGTTTGCCGGTGCGGTGATCGGCGGGATCATCGCCGCCGCGCTGGGTTTTCTGGCGGCGCGATCCGACATGCTCGACCAGTTCCTGCCGCCGGATTGGCGCAGCGTTGACTACGCCGTAGAGATCGAAGGGTTGCGCCAGGCCGATGCGGCGCAGGGCGAAACCCTGTCGCAGCTGGAAAGCAACCTGGCCGGGATCGAGATCCCCGACACCGCCCCGCTGGATCAGCGTCTGATCGAATTGGCCGAGCGCCTGGACGGGATCGACGCCCGGCTTTCCGAGTTGGCGCAAGTGCAAGAAGGTCTGACCGGCCGGCTAGATCCGCTGGACCAGCGCCTGACCGAACTGGAGAAACAGCCCTTCGACGAGGCCGTGTCCGAGGCCGCCATCGCTGCCTATGAGCGCGAGTTGGCCGGGCTGGAAGAGGCCGTGACCGCGCAGCGCGCCGAGGTCGAGCGCCTGCTGGAAGAGGCGCGCGCCAAGGAGGACGCCGCCCGCGAGGCCGAGGCCCAGGCCGCCGAGGCGGCCCAGGTGGCTGCGCTTCGCACCACGCTGGCGCAGCTGCGCGCGGCGCTGGACGAGGGCGCGCCCTATGACACGCTCACGGGCGCGCTGCGTGACGCAGGCATCGAGGTTCCCGAGGACCTGGCCGCGCCGGCCGCCGAGGGGGTCGTGACCCTGTCGGCGCTGCGCGCGCGTTTCCCCGATGCCGCGCGCGAGGCGCTGGCCCAGGCCCGTGCCACCGGCGAGGGCGGCGGGCTTGGCGCCTTTTTGACCCGGCAGCTCGGCGCCCGTTCGGTCGCCCCGCGCGAGGGAGACGACCCCGACGCGATCTTGTCACGCGCAGAGGACGCCCTGACCCGTGGCGATCTGGCCGGCGCGCTTGACGAGATTGCCGCGCTGCCCGAGGCGGCGCGCGCCGAGATGGACGGCTGGGCCGGTCCCGCCCGCACCCGCCTAGCCGCCGTTCAGGCCGCCGACACGCTCGCCCAGAGCCTGAACTCCAATTGAAGGTCCGAACATGCTGTGGTCCCTGATCAAAATCCTGCTTTTCGTTGCGATCACCGGCGCGCTGGCCGTGGGTGCCGGGTGGCTTCTCGAGGCGCAGGGCGGGGTGCAGATCACCGTTGCGGGGACCGAATACACGCTGGGTCCGCTGCAATCGGTGATCGCGGCGCTGGTGCTGTTCGTGGTGATCTGGCTGGTGCTCAAGCTTTTGTCCTTCCTGGTGGCGCTGTTGAAATTCATCAACGGTGACGACACCGCGATCTCGCGCTGGTTCGACCGCAACCGTGAGCGCAAGGGTTACAAGGCGTTGACCGAGGGGATGATGGCGCTGGCCTCGGGCGAGGGGCGGCTGGCGATGTCCAAGGCGTCGAAGGCCGAGAAATACCTGCGCCGGCCCGACCTGACCAATCTTCTGACCGCGCAGGCGGCCGAGATGGCCGGCGACCGCAAGAAGGCGACCGAGACCTACAAGAAGCTGATCGCCCATGACGACACGCGCTTCGTGGGCGTGCGCGGGATCATGAAACAGAAGCTGGCCGAAGGCGACACCGACACCGCGCTGAAACTGGCCGAGAAGGCCTTTGCCTTGAAGCCGCGCCACGAGGAGACGCAGGACATCCTTCTCAAGCTCCAGACCGGGCATCGCGACTGGTCGGCGGCGCGCGCGACGCTGAGCGCCAAGCTCAAGAGCGGTACGCTCCCGCGCGAAGTCTATACCCGCCGCGACGCGGTGATGGCGCTGAGCGAGGCGCGCGACATCCTCGACGAGAACGCCTCGATCGAGGCGCAGGAGGAGGCGATCAAGGCCAACCGGCAGTCGCCCGACCTTGTGCCGGCCGCGGCAATGGCGGCGCGGGCCTATATCGCCAAGGGCAAGCCACGCAACGCGCTGCGCGTGCTGAAGAAGGCGTGGGAGGCGCAGCCGCATCCCGACCTCGCCGCCGCCTTCGCCGAGATCGAGCCCAAGGAAAGCCCGGAGGCGCGGGTCAAGCGGTTCGCCACGCTCACCCGGATCAACCCGCACCATCCCGAGACGCGGATGCTGTTGGCCGAGTTGAACATCGTGGCCGAGGATTTCCCCGAGGCGCGGCGCGCGCTGGGCGATCTGCCGGATCACGCGCCGGATGCGCGCAACCTGACCCTGATGGCCGCGATCGAACGCGGCGAGGGCGCCTCGGAGGCGGTGGTGCAGGGCTGGCTGGCGCGCGCGTTGAACGCCCCGCGCGGCGCGCATTGGGTGTGCGAGAATTGCCACCAGATCCATGCCGACTGGCAGCCGATCTGTAGCAATTGCGGCAGCTTCGACACGCTGAGTTGGACCACGCCGCACACGCCGGAACTGGCCAGCGCGACGGGGGCGCATCTGTTGCCGCTGATCGTGGCGCCGGAGAAGGCGGCCGCGGTGCCGGCCGACGTGGTGGAGGAGGCCGAGGTTATGGAACCCGGCGCCGACGAGACCGGCGCGGAGGATAGCGAGGCGCCCAAGAAAGCCGACCCGGCGGCTTGATCCGGGGATTCGCCCCGACGACGCGCATTTCCTCTTTTCCCGTCCCCGCGACGGTGCTAAGAGCGCGCTCCATGGGCCCGCCCGGGCCCATGCGCGAAGGATGCCGGTGTAGCTCAGCTGGTAGAGCACGTCATTCGTAATGATGGGGTCGGGGGTTCGAGTCCCTTCAGCGGCACCATAGCTTCTCGGAACAAACTTCGGTGTTTCGCCGCCGGTTTTCCCGTCTGTTGATTCGGTTTCGCAATTTATCTGCCGTTCAATCTTTCCAGAAGTTTAGGTTGCTCATCCGCAAGGCGGCCCTAACTCGACGGAAATGACGCAGACAAACGAACGCTCCCCCAGCCAACTGATCCTGG
>DOIS01000101.1:773-955 GCA_003511785.1 Paracoccaceae bacterium | reverse complement strand
GTCGTAGGTTCGAGTCCTATCACCGGCACCACGCCTCTCTTCCGCCATCGTGGATTTTCGAACGGGGTCGGACCCCGGCGATGCCCTGTGCTTCGGTGTCGTGTCTGGAGCGATCGCATGGATGTTCTGCCGCTGGGCCTCTGGCTGGATCTTCTGGGAACCTTCGTCTTCGGGCTGAGCGG
>DOIS01000101.1:0-425 GCA_003511785.1 Paracoccaceae bacterium | reverse complement strand
GCGATGCTGGCGGTGCGTAGGGATCTCGACATGTTCGGGATCGCGGTTCTGGCGGCCTCGGCCGCGCTGTTTGGCGGGGTACTGCGGGACGTCGTCTTTGGCGCCACCCCGCCGGCGGCCCTGCAGGACACGCGCTATGTGATGGCGGCCCTCGGCGCGGCGATTTGCGTGTTCTTCGGGCACGGCGTGATGGACAGGCTGAGCCAGCCTGTGATGATGCTGGACGCGCTGGGCCTGGGCCTCTTTGCCGTGAGCGGCTGCCGAAAGGCGCTGGACCACGGCCTCGACCCCACGCCGGCCATCCTGCTGGGCATCCTGACGGCCGTCGGCGGGGGCGCCTTGCGCGATCTGCTGGTGGCGGACGTGCCGCGCGTGCTGCGCGAGGAGATCTATGCCTTTGCTGCGCTGCACCGAGCGGGGGTTGT
>DOIS01000164.1 GCA_003511785.1 Paracoccaceae bacterium | reverse complement strand
TTTACATTCCGCCCGGTGTGCGCTGCCCGATGGAGCTTTCGACCTATTTTCGCATGAATGCCGAGAACACCGGCCAGTTTGAGCGCACCTTGATTATTGCCGATAAAGGCAGTTATGTCAGTTACTTGGAGGGATGCACGGCGCCTCAGCGCGATGAGTTCCAGATGCATGCGGCGATCGTTGAAATTATCCTCGAAGAAGATGCCGAGGTGAAATATTCGACCGTTCAGAACTGGTTCCCGGGGGGTGAGAACGGCAAGGGCGGCATCTACAACTTCGTGACCAAGCGCGCCGATTGCCGGGGCGACCGGTCAAAGGTGATGTGGACGCAGGTCGAGACCGGCAGTGCCGTGACCTGGAAATACCCGTCCTGCATCCTGCGAGGCGATGACAGCCAGGGCGAGTTCTATTCGATCGCCATCACCAACAACATGCAGCAGGCCGATACCGGCACCAAGATGATCCATCTGGGCAAGAACACCAAGTCGCGTATCGTGTCCAAGGGCATCAGCGCGGGCAAGGCCCAGAACACCTATCGCGGGCTGGTGTCGATGCACCCCAAGGCCAAGAACAGCCGCAACTATACCCAGTGCGACAGCCTGCTGATCGGCGACAAATGCGGAGCGCACACCGTTCCGTATATCGAGGTCAAGAACAACTCGGCCCGGGTCGAACATGAGGCGACCACCTCGAAGGTGGACGAGGATCAGCTGTTCTATTGCCGCTCGCGCGGGATGGACGAGGAGGAGGCCGTGGCGCTGGTGGTCAACGGGTTCTGCAAGAACGTGCTGCAGGCGCTGCCGATGGAGTTCGCCATGGAGGCGCAGCAGCTCGTCGCGATCTCGCTGGAAGGCTCGGTGGGCTGATGACCGGCAACGCCACCGAAGAGGGGCTGATCCAGCAGATCGGCAACCCCAGCCACCTGGATCGGGGCCGCATCGCGGTGCCGGCCGGGGTGCTGTCGGGGGCGTTGACGGGGTTCCTGATGACCGGGCCGCTTTGGCTGCGGGGGCTGGTGGGGCTTTTGGTGGCGGTCGCGATCTTCGCGCTGGTGATCCGCCATTTCACCCGTCGCGCCATGGAGCGGCAGGCCCAGGCGCAGGAGGCGGCCCGAGCCGCGCGTCACACGGATGTCGAGCGGCAGATCGCGGCGATGATGACGAAGGGAGGCGAGCGATGATCGTGACCACCACGCCCCAGGTCGAGGGCCGCCCGATCACCGACTACATGGGCGTCGTCGCCGGCGAGGCGATCATGGGCGCCAATATTTTCCGCGACCTCTTCGCCGGCGTGCGCGACATCGTGGGCGGCCGGTCGGCGGCCTATGAGCAGGAGTTGGGCCGCGCCCGCACCACGGCCCTGGCCGAGATGGAAGAACGCGCAGCGGCCCTTGGGGCCAATGCGGTTGTCGGCGTCGATCTGGATTACGAGGTGATCAACAACATGCTGATGGTCACTGCATCGGGCACCGCCGTTCGGCTGGGCTGACCTGCCCCGAGACGATACGAGACACCGGCCGCCATGCTGTGCGGCCCTGAGACAAACGAGGAAAAGATGCTGGAAATCAAGGGCCTGCACGTCAAGCTTGAAGAAGAGGACAAGCCGATTCTGAAGGGCGTGGACCTGACCGTCGAGGCGGGCAAGGTGCATGCGATCATGGGGCCGAACGGCTCGGGGAAATCGACCCTGTCCTACGTGCTCTCGGGGCGCGAGGGCTATGAAGTCACGCAGGGCTCGGCCGAGCTGGAAGGCGTCGACCTTCTGGAGATGGAGCCCGAGGAGCGCGCCGCCGCCGGCCTGTTCCTGGCCTTCCAGTACCCAGTCGAGATCCCCGGCGTGGGCAACATGACCTTCCTGCGTACCGCGGTGAACGCCCAGCGCAAGGCGCGGGGCGAGGACGAGATCAGCGCCGCCGATTTCCTCAAGCTGATCCGCCAGAAGGCCAAGGACCTGCAGATCGACGCCGAGATGCTCAAGCGTCCGGTCAATGTCGGTTTCTCGGGCGGCGAAAAGAAGCGCAACGAGATCCTTCAGATGGCCATGCTGGAGCCCAAGATGTGCATCCTCGACGAGACCGACTCGGGCCTCGACGTGGATGCGATGAAACTGGTCTCGGATGGGGTCAACGCGCTGCGCGACGCGGGTCGCGGATTCCTGGTCATCACGCATTATCAGCGGCTTCTGGACCACATCAAGCCGGACGTGGTGCATATCATGGCCGACGGTCGCATCGTGAAATCCGGCGGGCCGGAACTGGCGCTCGAGGTCGAGCATAACGGCTATGGCGACATTCTCGCGGAGGCGTCCTGATGGCCTTGCCCAAGCTCAAAGCCGAGGCGACCGAGGCCCTGCTGGGCGCGCGCCCGCTGCCCAAGGGCGGCTGCTTGCAGGCGGCGCGCGAGAGCGCGCTGGCGCGGCTGCGCGAGATGGGTCTGCCTTCGCGGCGTGACGAATACTGGAAATTCACTCGCCCCGACACGCTGATCTCGGCCGAGGCGCCGCGCGCCGCGCTGTTCGACGCGGGCGAGGCGCCGATGTTCAGCGATTTCGACCGGCTCAAGATCGTTTTCGTCGATGGCGTGTTCGACGCCGAGGCCTCGGACGATCTGGAGATGGACGGGGTGCGCATCGACCGGCTCGAGGATATCTGCTGCCAGGACATCCACTGGGCCAAGGATCTCTACGGCGTGCTCGAGGCGCGCGGGCAAAGCCCGGTGCAGCGCCCGCTGGCCACGTTCAACACCGCCTATGCCACCGATGGCGTCGCGATCCACGTGACCGGCAAGCCGTCCAAGCCCATCAGCCTGATCTATATCCATGCCAACGAGCAGAGCGACGCGGTGCTGCACCACGTCATCCGCGTCGAGGAGGGGGCCGAGGCCACCATCCTGGAGAACGGCCCGGCCGCCTCGCGCTTCAACAAGTGCATGGAGATCGACGTGGCCGATACCGGCCGGCTGCACCTGGTGCGGGCCCAAGGGCGCGACCACGAGCGCCGCGCGGCGACCCACATGTTCGCCCGGCTGGGGCGCGAGTCGGTGCTGAAATCCTTCACGCTCACGGTCAACGGCGTGCTCACGCGCAACGAGGCCTATATCGAGCTGACCGGCGACGACGCGGTGTGTCACATCGCGGGCGCCTGCGCCGGCGATGGTGAGTTTCATCACGACGACACGGTGTTCATCACCCATGACGCGGTGAACTGCGAAAGCCGCCAGGTGTTCAAGAAGGTGCTGCGCAACGGCGCGGTCGGTGTCTTCCAGGGCAAGATCCTGGTGAAGGAGGGCGCGCAGAAGACCGACGGCTATCAGATCAGCCAGTCGCTGTTGCTGGACGGGGACAGCCAGTTCCTGGCCAAGCCCGAGCTGGAGATCTATGCCGATGATGTGGCCTGCTCGCACGGCTCGACCTCGGGGGCGATCGACGAGACGGCGCTGTTCTACCTGCGCTCGCGCGGGGTGCCCGAGGGCGAGGCGACCGACCTGTTGACGCTCGCCTTCCTGGCCGAGGCAGTGGACGAGATCGAGGACAAGGCGCTGGCCGAGGACATCGTGTCGCGCCTGCAAGCCTGGTTGGCCCGCCGACGGTCCTGATGCCGGTGACACGCGACATCGTGGCGACCTATCGCGGCCCCGGCCGGGTGATGGATCGCCTCCTGACCATGGGCCAGCGTGAGGACCGCGCGCTGGCCTTCGTCATGGGATTCTGCCTCCTGGCCTTCGTGGCGCAGATGCCGGGCCTGGCCCGGCGCGCGCATCTTGAGGAGCAGGATCTCTCGATGCTGATGGGCGGCGCGCTCATGGGCACGGTGTTCATGCTGCCCTTGCTGCTTTACTCCCTGGCGCTGATCGTCTATGGGGCAGCACGGGTTTTTGGCGGCAAGGCCACGGGTTACGGCACGAGGCTCGCGCTGTTCTGGTCGCTTCTGGCGTCGTCGCCGCTGGTCCTGCTGAACGGTCTCGTGGCCGGGTTCATCGGCAAGGGCCCGGAGCTGACCCTGGTCGGTCTGGCTTGGGTCGCGGTGTTTCTGTGGTTCTGGAGCGCCACAATGCGGCGCGCGACAAGGGGTCCGGCATGAGCGAGTTTCCCATCTTCCGCGAGCTGGTGGTGCAAAGCGTGACCGACCCGGCCGGGGCCGCGGCACGTATCCTCGCCCTGAATCTCGGGCGCGAGGCGGTCTGGACCGGGTTGTTCCTTGCGGTGGTGCTCAACACCATCATGTTCGTGATTTCGGACATGCTGATGCCGCCGCCGCCACCCGAGATGGCTGTATTCGACATGCCGGCCGTGGTCTATTTCGGCTTCATGCTGGGCGGCCTGCTGGTCACCGCCGTTGCGCTGCACAAGGTCGGCCGCGGCCTGGGCGGAACCGGCGAATTTGCCGAGATTCTGGTGCTGCTGGTCTGGTTGCAGATCCTGCGCGTCCTGGCGCTGGCGGCTGTGCTGGTCCTGACCCTGACCGTGCCGCTGCTGGCAATGCTGGCGACGCTGGCCACCGGGCTGTACGGGCTCTACATCATGCTGCACTTCATTGACCAGGCACACCGGCTGAATTCGCTGGGCCGTTCGGCTGGGGTTTTGATCGCCTCGGTTCTGGCCGTGGCGCTGGGGCTGGTGGTGCTGCTGCAATTGGCGGGCGTGTAAAAGGACAACAGATGTATGATGTGCACAAGATCCGCGCTGATTTCCCGATCCTCGCGCGCGAGGTCAACGGCAAGCCGCTGACCTATCTCGACAACGGCGCGTCGGCTCAGAAGCCCAGGGTCGTGATCGACGCGGTGACGAATGCCTATGCGCATGAATATTCCAACGTTCACAGGGGCTTGCATTATCTTTCCAATGTGGCCACCGAGAAGTACGAGGCGGTGCGCGGCACCATCGCGCGTTTCCTGAACGCGCCCTCCGAGGACGAGATCGTGATGAACTCGGGCACCACCGAGGGGATCAACATGGTCGCCTATGGCTGGGCCATGCCTCGGATGGAGCCGGGCGACGAGATCGTGATGAGCGTGATGGAGCATCACGCCAACATCGTGCCCTGGCATTTCCTGCGCGAACGGCAGGGCGTCGTGCTGAAGTGGGTGGATGTGGACGCCAGCGGCGCGCTCGACCCGCAGGCGGTGCTGGACGCCATCGGGCCGCGCACCAAGCTGGTGGCAATTACCCATTGTTCCAACGTGTTGGGGACCGTTGTCGATGTGAAATCCATCTGCGCGGGCGCACGCGAAAAGGGCGTTCCGGTGCTGGTCGATGGCAGCCAGAGCGCGGTGCACATACCGGTGGACGTGGCCGACCTGGGCTGCGACTTTTACGCGATCACGGGCCACAAGCTCTATGGTCCCTCGGGCTCCGGCGCGATCTATGTGCGGCGCGAGCGGATGGAGGAAATGCGCCCCTTCATGGGCGGCGGCGACATGATCCGCGAGGTCAGCAAGGA
>DOIS01000207.1 GCA_003511785.1 Paracoccaceae bacterium | reverse complement strand
CTTGGCGCGGGCCGGGGCGGGGCCGGAGGCGGGCGTGCGCGTCGCCTCCGGCCCTTTTGGTTTCCAGGCGCCTCAGAAGCTCTGCCAGAGCGCGAGTTTCAGGCTGAGGCCGTAGCGCGGGGAAAGCCGGTTCTGCAGCCCCAGGTGCCAGACCTGCCCGTCGGCCCAGCCATCGATCATAACGCCCGGGGTCAGTGTCACGACCGGGTCGAACCCGCGGGCCGCCCCGGTCTCGAGTTGAAAGATGGGGCGGATGCGCCCGCCGTTGGACTGGCCCAGGGTGGCGTCGAGCTTGTAGACGGGCAGGTCGAAGGCCGGGTACATCTCGAGCGTCGTATCAATTGCCAGCCATCCCTGCCGGGTGCCGAGGCTGAGGCTGCGCCCATAATGGAGCGACAGCCGATACATCGGCCACCAGTTGCCCAGGATCGAATGCCCGCCGACGCCGAGCTGCGCCGCGAAACGGTGCGGATCGGTGATCCGGCCGATGGGCACGCGCGCGAAGAGCAGCGCATGTGACGAGGTGCCAAGCACCAGGTTGTAATCGATGCCGAGGGTCAGCCAGTCGAGCGCGCCGTATTCCGCGTAGAATGAGGACTCGCGCAGGCGCTTCGCGTCAAAGTCGAGGACGGCGCCCGTGGCGGTAAAGATCCTGCCTTTCTCACGCATCCATCCCCCGGCATAAGCCGGGCAGGCTGCGGCCATCAGCCAGATCAGCAGGATCGCGCCGCGCCGGCACATGGCGGCCCCCTTTCGCCGGTTCGTCGCAAGGATGCGTTTATCTTGGTTAACAGCGCGTTACCGGGTCGGGGCGCTGCGGCTAATTGGGGGGTTTGATTCGCTCGAGCTGCGGCTTACGCTGCGTCGCAGCATGAAAAAGGGGCCGGAATGGGACATGTTATCACCATCGCGCAGCAGAAGGGCGGGGCGGGCAAGACCACGCTGGCGGTGAACCTGGCCGCGGGCTTTGCCCGGTCCGGCAAGTCGGTCGCGCTGATGGACATCGACCCGCAGGGCAGCGCCGGGCGCTGGTTCATGACGCGGCTGGACGCGATGGGCGAGCCGGGGCTGGAGTTCTCGACCGCTTCGGCCTGGGGCGTGACCTATGAGGTGCGCAAGCTGGCCGGCCGGTTCGACGTGGTCATCATCGACACGCCTCCAAAGGCCGACAGCGACTTGCGCCCGGCCTTGCGCGCGGCCGACCTGGTGCTGATCCCGGTGGCCACGAGCCAAGTCGATCTCTGGGCGGTGGAGATGGTGCTCTACCTTGCCGACCGGGCCGAGAAGCCCGCGATGATGGTGATGACCCGCGCGCGCCCCGGCACGCGCCTGGCCGCCGATATCGCCGCCAAGGCCCGCGAGATGGAGGCGCGCGTGGCCGATGCCATGCTGGCCAACCGCGTGGTCTATGCCGAGACGCTGGGGCAGGGGAAATCGGTGCTCGAGGCGCGCAAGGGCCCGGCCGCCGACGAGGTCATGGCCCTGGTCGAAGAGGTGGAGACGACACTGGAAAACCTGTGATTGGCTTGGGCCGAAGCCAAGGAGGACCCCATGTCCCGCATTTCCAAGAGCACCGATGTCCAGACCGTGCTGACCACGTTCGAGATGACGCCGGGCACCTGCCAGGACCTGCTGGACGCGCTGACCGCCGCCTATGCCGAGTTCATTTCGAAACAGCCCGGGTTCATCGCCGCCGGTCTGCATGTCAACGACGCCCAGACCCGCATCGCCAACTACTCGCAATGGGAGCGACGGCAGGATTTCCAGGCCATGCTGCGCACCGACGAGATGCGCGCGCGCAACCGAAAGATCAGCGAACCGTGCACGCGCTTCGAGCCGGTCATGTATGGCGTTGTGGAAACCTTCGACTGACCGCGCGGGTCAGCCCGGCCCGTCCGCTTCCGGCACATCGCCTTCGCCCCGTGCGGCACGGTCCAGCAGGTAGCGCAGCAGCGGTTCGGTGAACGGCAGGGCGCCGTGCAGCGTCCGGCAGGCCGGCCGTTCGGTCAGGGGCGTATCTCCCAGCACGATCAGCAACCCGTCCCGCACGGCGATCGCCCGGGCCAGCGGGGTCGGATCGCAATCCGGCGGTGGTCCGATCAGGATCACCAACGGCCCGTCGCCCTGTCCGTCGATCCATTGGGTGGCCTCGTCCAGTGTGCGGCCCGGATCGACGCGCGCGGCGGGGAACGCGTCGCGCACGATGCTGGCCGCGTCCATCAACACGACCGCGTTCGAGGCGATCAGGACGATATGGGAGCGGTCGCCGCCGCCGTGACGCCCGACACCGGGCAAATTCGGGGTGGTAAGGTCATCTGTCATCCCCGCTCTGTGATGCATTTCCGAAAACCCTGCATTAAACTGTGACATATCGGAGGGATTTATCACGCGTTGCCTGGACTGCCCGCTGCGAAAACTGGACTTGTTCGAGCGGATGACCGCCGATGAACTGGCCTTCATGGACCGGTTCAAGGTGGGCGAGTTGCGGGTGGACCCGGGCACGCCGATCCTGACCGAAGGGGCGAACGCGCCGCAATTCTACACGATCCTGTCGGGGATGGGCCTGCGCGACAAGACGCTCGAGGATGGCCGCCGCCAGGTGGTGAGCTTCGTGTTTCCCGGCGACCTTGTCGGGCTCCAGGCGGGGGTGATGGAGGAGATGGCCCATTCGGCCGTCGCCGCCACCGAGATGT
>DOIS01000203.1 GCA_003511785.1 Paracoccaceae bacterium | reverse complement strand
CGGGCCACGCCGTATTGCAGGTTCAGACCCATGGCGATCAGCGTATAGGCCCCGCCCAGCAGAAGCCCCGTGAAGAGAATGTCCATGCCGCCCCTCGTCCGGTGTCGAATGCCGCGCGCCGGCCCGGAGTGGCCGGCGCGCTGCGGGTTTACTTCCAGCCGTCTTTCAGGCGCACCTCGGCCTTCCCGTCGCGGTTGCGCGAGGCCACGCCGTGGAAAACGCCATCCTGCCATTGGCCCACGGTCCAGAAGGCGTTGTTGAAGTTGTTCTCGTCGAACGAGATCGGCCCCAGCACCGTGTCGAAGGTTGCCTCCTTGAGATGCTGCGAGACCGCCTCGCGGTCGAGCCCCACCGCTGCGATGGCCTGTTCCAGGATTTCGAGCGAGGCATAGGTGGTGGCCGAGGCCCAGAAGTCCGGCTTCGCGCCGGTCAGCTCTTCATGGGCCTTGGCGTATTCCTGAAACGCCTCGCTGTCGGGGTTCACCCCGCCGGCGCCCAGCACCCCCTCGGCGGCCGGGCCGAACCGTTCGCCATAGGCGGGGAAGGGCGTCGCCACGGCGGTATAGAATGCCTTGACCTGAAGATCCTCGATCATCGCCTGTTCGGTCAGCCCGAAGGTGTCGGGCGGATAGGACCAGGCCACGAAGGCATCGGGTTCCGCCGCCTTCGCCGCCTTGATGACGGGCGAGAGATCCTGCGTGCCCAGCGGATAGGAGCTGTCATAGACGATGTCGAAACCCGCCGCCTCGAAGAGCGGGCGCGCGGCGGTGGCCAACTCGATGCCGAAGGCGTCGGCCACGTTGACCATGGCGATCTTGTCGCCCATCTGCCCGTCCTCGCGCATCTGCGACAGGATGCCGACCACGTCCTCGGCCAAGGCGGTTGTGTTGCCGAGCGTGAAGAACATGTTGGGGAATTTCGACGACAGGTCGGCCACCTGGTCGGTGATCGCAGAGACCGCGATTTGCGGATAGCCATAGCGCGAAGGTCGGCGCGGCGGCGATGTTGAGCCCGGTGCCGTAGGGCGCGATGATGAAATCGGCCTCGTCCTGGGTGGCGAGGCGCTGCACCGCCTTGATGGTTTCACCAGGGTTGGTCTGATCGTCGTATTCGATCAGCTCGACCGGCCGCTTCTCGCCATCGACGTTCAGCCCGCCGCGCTCGTTGACCTGGTGCACCCAGAGCTGAATGCTGGGCCATTGGGTGACCGCCGCACCACCGGCCAAAGGCCCGGTCTTGGGAGCGACGGCGCCGATCTTGACCGGCTCGGCGGCCAGGGCGGCACCGCCCAGGGCGGACAGGGCCAGCGCGGTTGCGGTAGCGAACAGGGTTCTGCGGTTCATCATGGGTCTCCTCCGTTGGCTTTGGTCTTGTTGGTCTTGGCTCAGATGTGGGAGCGGACGCCGGGCGTGTGCTCGGCGATCCAGCGCAGTTCGGTGAATTCCTCCAGCGCGGTCTCGCCGCCGAAGCGGCCGTATCCGCTGGCCTTCATGCCGCCGAAGGGCATGGCCGGGTCGTCATGCACGGTGGGGCCGTTGATCTGGACGATGCCGCATTCCAGTTGCGACGCCAGCCGGTGCGCGCGCCGCATCGGCGGTGAACACCGCCGCCGAGAGGCCATAGTCGCTGTCATTGGCGACCGAGAGCGCCTCTTCCTCGTCGGCCACGCGAAAGATCGGGGCGATGGGGCCGAAGCTCTCCTCGTGATAGAGCCGCATGGTCGGGTCGATCCCGTCGATCACCGCCGGCTGGATCACGATGTCCTCGGCCTCGCCCCCGATCAGCAGCCGCGCGCCGCGCTCCACCGCATCCTGGATCAGCGCCTGCACCCGATGCGCCGCCTCGCGCGTGACCAGCCGGCCGATCTGGCCGCGCCCGGCCAGAGGGTCCTCGGCGCGGATGGCGCGGGTGGCCTCGACCAGCCGAGCCACGAAGGCATCGGCAACCCGGTCCAGAACGATCACCCGCTCGGTGGACATGCAGATCTGGCCCTGGTTGAAAAAGGCCCCGAAGGCTGCGGCATGGGCCGCCGCGTCGAGATCCGCATCCTCGAGCACGATCAGCGGTGCCTTGCCAGACAGCTCCAGCAGGCATTTCTTGAGATGACGCGCGCAGTCCAGCGCCACCTGCCGCCCGACCCGGGTCGAGCCGGTGAAATTGACCCGGCGCACCGCCGGGTGACCGATCAGCGCGGCCACCACCTGCTGCGAGTCGTCGGGACGGTTGGTGACAACGTTGAGCGCACCCGCCGGCAGGCCCGGCACGTTGAGCAGCGCGATCAACTCGGCATGGGTGTCGGGGCAGTGCTCGGAGGCCTTCATCACCACGGTATTGCCGCAGAACAGCGGCGCGGCCACCGCGCGCACCGCCAGCAGGATCGGCGCGTTCCACGGCGCGATCCCCAGCGCGACGCCCGCCGCTTCGCGCCGGATCGTCGACCGCACGCCGGTCACGGCATTGACCGCGTGCCGGTCGGACAGAAGCGGGCCCAGCCCCGCGCATTGGCGCAGCACGCCCATCGCCATCTCGACATTGAACTCCACCCAGGGCGTGGCGGCGCCGACCTCGCGCGCAGCCAGTCGGGCCAGCCGGTCGCGGCCCGCGTCAAGCGCCTGCGCCATGGCCTCGAACACCTCGGCGCGCTCTGAGACACGCATGGCGGACCAGGCGGCGAAGGCGCCGGCCGCACGGGCCACGGCCTCCTGTCCGCGCGAAACCGCGTCGGAGCCGGGGGGCTGACCTCCGGGGATGAAGCTCTGCGCTTCGTTCATGGTGATCTTTGCGCGGGCTCGGCCTCCCAACCGCGGCCCGCTCTCCTCCTTTTGGAGCGATCAGGATACCGCTTCTCCGAAGACCGGAAATATGAATAACTGGCAGAGTGTTTTCAAAATCCGGGAGAAGACGATGATTTCCGGGCAGGGCGCAGTTGCGGCAGGTCGGATGCCGCTGCATGTGGAGCAGGTGCAAGCCACGCTGCGCGACCGTCTGATCGGTGCGCTGATGCGACGCGAGGGGCGGCAATGGCGGCTCGTGGCGCTGGAGCCCGGACAGGCCGAGATGCTCGAGCCCGAGCGCCAGCAGAGCTGGTCCGGGCCGTCGGTGACCTGGCTGCCTTGGCCCGACGGCGCGCGGCTGCGCATGGGCGCAGG
>DOIS01000134.1 GCA_003511785.1 Paracoccaceae bacterium | reverse complement strand
GATTCGCCTGCCCGCCGTGTCTGCGCGAGATGGCGGAGAAGGGGCAGACCTTCTACGGCCGCTTCGGCCCCGAGGCGAAGTCGGCCGCCTGATCCGAGAACCGCCGGCCCGGGATCACCCGGGCCGGCAGCCGGCCGGGCATGGGCGGGCGATCCGAGGGCGCCGCCCGCTCCCACGCAAGCTCCGGCACGCGCCCGGCACGCCCGGTTGCGATCAACTTCACGTGTTGACCGGACGGGCGGGACGCGTTCGCTGGCACGCGTCGATCCGCGCGATTTCCTCGGGGTCGCAGGCCAGGCCCAGCCCGTCGCGACCCTCGCTCGCCTCGGCGACCATCCGCCGGGCCGCATCCCGATCCACGACCTCGTAGAGCGGCGCAGGCGCCTCGTCGCCGAACAACGCGCGCGGGCGCGGACAATGGGCCAGCATCCCGCCCTCGAGATAGATCGCCTCGTCCCGGGCAAAGCCGAGGATCGTCGTCTCGAAACTGCTGTCGGTCGGGGTCAGGGCAATCCCACGATAGCCGTGCAGCGCCTGCGCCGGCAGCACCGCGAAGGGATCGCCGAGCGGGTCGGCCACGGCGTCGCATTCCACCAGGATACCCTGATCGGGCATCAGCCAAAGATCGGGGTGTCGGCCCAGCGCGCCCGCCGGCACGCGCAGGGGCTGCCAGCCTCTGGCCTTGGCGTCGTCATGCAGCGTGCTCTACGGGTTGCAGACCATGATCGAAGGTCAGGACCTCGCAGCCCAGGCACAGGGTTTCGACCGGGTGCCAACCCTGGCGCGTGGCAACGCGGGTGCCGTCGAGCAGCCTGGCATTGCCGGTGATCAGCGTGCCCGCCCCGCCGCCGGGTTCGGCGTGATAGGCGGTTTTCTCTTTTGCGAGCGCGATCCATCCGAACATGGCGGGGTCTCCGGGAGCGTAGGCCGGCCGTTCGCCCGGCGATCTGCCCTGCGAGGGCGGCCGATTCGACCGCCCCGAAAAGGGCTGAAACGTGGCATTTCCCGGGCATTCCCCGGGGATTTCGCAACAATGCGCGGCATCGCGCGCGATTGGCCCGCCCAGAGCGACAGCGGATCAGCCGAACCTGTATCCGAATCGCGCGATATCCTCGGCGCAGGCATCGGCCAGGGCAGCGGCGCTGTCGTCGCTGTAATAGGGGCGGTAATCGGCCTCCCGGTCCGAGGCGTTGACCCGCGCCAAGTCGAGCCGGAAGCCCAGATGCGCGAAAAGCGGCGCGGCGTCTGCCTCGAAATGCTCCAGCCGGATCGCCGCGTCGCAATGCTCGGACCCGTCGGGCCGCCGCATGTAGGACGCCGCGGGCGTGGCGCGAAAGCTGCGCAGCGTCTGCGGATGGGTCACGAAGGCGTCGAACGGCAGGTCCCGGGCCAGCGTCACCGAAGGGTGGACGAAGCTCTGGGCGCGCAGCCAGTGGTAGTAGCTGACCGCCCGGTCCCAGGGGTTGCGCACCAGGGTGAACGCGAAGAGCCCGTCCAGCTCGGCCTCGGGCAGGAGCCCCGCGATGTCGCGACGGGTGGAGTGCTTCCACAACCGGCCCCTGGTCCGCGCCTCCCGGACCCGGTGGCGCCGCCTGCGCGCCTTGGGCGTGTCGCCCAGCAGGATGTCGTCCTTCATGGCGCGCGCCTCCAGCGCCAGCGCCAGCGCCGTGCCCCCGGTCTTGGGAACATGGATGAACAGATAGCGTCGGCCGGTGGACAGGATCATGGCCCTGCCCCGGTCCCGGTTCCTCTCGCGCTTTGCACAGGTCTCCTCATGGCCCTTTCCATCCGCGCCTTGTCCCCGCATTATCTCGCCGCACGCGCACCATGAACACCGCATCGAGGGAGGGAATCAATGGGTTGGATGGCGGACGAGACCGGGCTGGACAAGACGCAGGCGAACTACGTGCCGCTCACGCCGCTGTCGGGGCTGCGCCGGGCGGCGCATGTGTTCGCGGACGAGCTGGCCGTGGTCTATGGGCGCCACCGAAAGAGCTATGCCGAGCATTACGACCGCTGCACCCGCCTGGCCTCGGCGCTGGCCTCGATGGGAGTGCGGCCGGGCGACGTGGTGGCCACGATCCTGCCCAACATCCCCGCCCAGGTCGAGGCGCATTTCGGCGTGCCCGCCTGCGGCGCGGTGCTGAACGCGATCAACACGCGGCTCGACCTGGGCACGGTGGCCTATATCTTCGACCATGGCGGCGCCAAGGTGGCCCTGGTTGATACGCAGTTCATCGACCAGGCCGAGGCGGCCTGTGCCCGGATGGAGGGCAAGCCGCCGATCCTGATCGAGGTGCCCGACGCGGAGGCAGGGTTTCCGGCGACCGGGCGGCACGCGACCTATGAACAGGTGTTGGGCAATGCGCCGCACGATTTCGGCTGGATCATGCCCGAGGACGAGTGGGAGAGCATCGCGCTCAACTACACCTCCGGCACCACCGGCCGGCCCAAGGGCGTGGTCTATCACCACCGCGGGGCGTACCTGAACGCGATGGGCCAGGTCATCAGCTGGGGCATGGTGCTGCGTCCGCGCTACATGACCATCGTGCCGCTGTTCCACTGCAACGGCTGGTGCCATGCCTGGATGATGCCGATGGTGGGCGGCACCGTCATCTGCTGCCGCGAGATCGCCGCGAAACCGATGTTCGACCTGATCGCCGACGAGGGCGTGACCCATTTCGGCGGCGCGCCGATCGTGCTCAACATGCTGGTCAACGCGCCCGAAGCCGAGCGGCGGGAATTTTCCCAGCGGGTCGAGGTGTTCACCGCCGGGGCGCCGCCCGCGCCTGCGACCCTGGCCAAGATCGAGCCGATGGGCTTTCACGTCACCCAGGTCTACGGGCTGACCGAGGTCTATGGCCCCGCCACCGAATGCACCTGGGGGCCGCATCTCGACCATCTGGAAGGGGCCGCGCGCGCCAGCATCAAGGCGCGGCAGGGGGTGGCGATGCCCTTCATGGAACATATCACCGTGATGGACGACGCGATGCGCCAAATCCCCATGGACGGGCAGGCCCAGGGCCAGATCGTGATGCGCGGCAACGGGGTGATGAAGGGCTATTACAAGAACCCCGAGGCCACGCGCGAGGCGTTCCAGGGTGGCTATTTCCACACCGGCGACATCGCGGTGCAACATCCCGACGGCTATATCCAGATCGCCGACCGGGCCAAGGACATCATCATCTCGGGCGGCGAGAACATCTCGTCGGTCGAGGTCGAGGGTGTGCTGATGGGCCATCCCGACGTGCTGCTGGCCGCCGTGGTGGCGCGCCCGGACGAGAAATGGGGCGAAGTGCCCTGCGCCTTTGTCGAGCTGAAACCGGGTTCGGAGACCGGGGAGGCCGACCTGATCGCCTTCGCGCGCGAGACGCTGGCCGGGTTCAAGGCACCGAAGAGCGTGGTGTTCGGGGAACTTCCCAAGACCTCGACCGGGAAGATCCAGAAATTCGCGCTGCGCGAGACCGCGAAATCGCTGTGATCGCCGGCCGGCGGGTGGCAAAATTCTTCGAAGAATTTTGCCAAGAATTTTCGAAAATTCTTGGTCCCGTCAGGCGGGGCTGCCGCGACGAAGCGGTTTGCCGGACTGGCCGGTGCCGTGCTAGCCTGCGGCCAAACGACAAAGATGAGCAGCAGGCGCGCAGATGACGGCGCTCAGGGAATATGACCGGCTGGAGGCCACCGGCCTGTGGCGCCCCGGCCCCGAGGAGCAGCGCCGCGAGGTGGTGGTTTCGATCGGCGAGGCGACGCTGGTCATCACCGATATGCGCGACCGGCCGTTGACCCATTGGTCGCTGGCCGCAGTGGACCGGCTCAACCCCGGAGAAGAGCCTGCGCTCTACGCGCCCGACGGCGATCCCGGCGAAACGTTGGAACTGGGGGCGGATGCGACCGAGATGGTCGCCGCCATCGAGAAGCTGCGCCGCGCCATCGAGCGCGCGCGCCCCCACCCGGGCCGGTTGCGGACGGTCTCGGTGCTGGTGCTGACCCTGGTGTTCCTGGGGCTCGCCGTGTTCTGGCTGCCCGGCGCGGTGACCCGGCACACGCTGGGCGTGGTGCCCGAGATCAAGCGCCAGCAGATCGGCCGGGACATCCTGGAGCGGCTCGAGCGCATGACCGGCCCGGCCTGCGCGACCGCCGAGACCCGCCCGGTGCTGGCCCGGCTGGCCCGGCGTACGGATGTCAGGCGCCTTGTGGTCCTGCGGACTGGCCTGCGCGACAGCCTGATGCTGCCCGGGGGGATCGTGCTCCTGAACCGGGCGGTGATCGAGGATCACGAGGACCCCGCCGTGGCCGCGGGCCATATCCTGACCGCCCGCGCCCGCGCCGGAGAGGTCGATCCGCTGGCTTTGGTGTTGCGCTCGGCCGGGATGACCGGCGCGCTGCGGCTGATCACCACCGGGGAGTTGAGCCCGGACGCGCTGGACCGCTATGCCGAGACGGTCCTGACCGCGCCACGCGCGCCGCTGCCGGACCCGCTCCTGCTGGACCAGTTCGCCGCCTCGGAGGTGCCCTCGACGCCCTTTGCCTATGCGTTGGACGCCACCGGCGAGACCGTCCTGGGGTTGATCGAGGCCGATCCGATGGCCGGCCGGACCCCGCCGCCGGTGCTGGCGGACCGCGACTGGGTCCTGTTGCAGACCATCTGCGGCTGAGCCGCAAGGCGGATCAGCGGCGGGTGTTGCGGGCGGTGCCGGTCTGCGATGCCGACGCGGCGGGTGCCTCTGCGGCCGACCGGGTGGACAGCCGGAACGGGGTGAAGCCCGGCGGCCGGGGCGCGGCGCTGACATTGTCGCTGGGCAACCGGATCACCGGCCTGTCGGTTTCGACCGGGACCAGCTTGCGCGGCACCGTGTCGGTCCAGATCTGCGCGCTCTGCATCTCGCCTGTGGCGGTGCCGCCCCGGTGGCGGTTCAGGCGGTCGTCGTCCCAGGCCAAGCGATAGCCCTCGGGCACAGAGGGCCGACGCGCGACGGCGGGTTTCGGCGTGCGCTCGGCCCGGCGGGGATTGAGCCGCCCGTCCTCCCAGACCCGACGATAGCCCTCCGGCACCATGCCCACGACGGTGCTCTGGCGCTCTTCATAGATGTGACGCGCAAGAATCCGGGTCTCGGGCGAGACCGGGGACGCGACGCTGCCCATCACCACAGGCCGCTGCGGTGCCAGGACAGGGGCCGCCGATCCGCTTTGCATCGGGCGGATCGTGACGGGCGGTTCGGATTGCGGGCCGCAGCGCACGCCGGTCTTGTTGATGTATTGCTGGCTGAAGGCCGAGGCATTGGGGCAGCCGCCCGCCTGCAGCGCGGGGGTCGCGGGCCGCGGTGCGGGCGCGGAGGGGCTTGCCCGGCGCGGCGCGGGATTTTCGTAGAGCGTCGGCGCAGGCCCCGGCGAGGGGCGCGCCGCCTGCGGCGCCGCCACCGTCACGCGGCGCGGGACCGATACCGTGGCCGGTGCGGCTTCGGGCGCCGAGGTCGAACTCCGGTCGCGCTCCTCCGGGTTGATATAGAGCGTCGGTTCGGGCCCCGGGCTGGGCTGGCGGGTGGTCACCAGTCCGAAGAACGGCGACACCGGCGCCGAGGCGGTGCGCACCGGCGCCTCGGGCGCGCTGCGCAGTTGGGGTTGCGGCTGCGGGCTGGGGGCGGTCGCCACCTGGCGCGGCGCCGTGGCCTGGCTCGGGACCGGCA
>DOIS01000139.1 GCA_003511785.1 Paracoccaceae bacterium | reverse complement strand
TGGTCGAGGCCGAGCAATCGGGGCCAAAGAACCGTATGGGTCTGCCAAATGCGCGGATTGTCAGCCGTTTGGGTGATCCGTCACAGCCGCGCGCGGTATCGCTGATCGCTATTCATCAACACGGCATTCCAGATCAATTCCCTGATGATGTTATTGCCGAGGCAGACGCCGCCAAACCCGCAGCTTTGGGGAAACGCGAAGATTTGCGCGAAATGCAACTGATCACAATTGATCCGGCTGATGCACGCGACCATGATGATGCGTGTTTCGCCCATGCCGACGACGACCCGAAGAACCCGGGCGGGCATGTGATCTGGGTCGCCATCGCGGATGTGGCCGCCTATGTCACGCCGGGCTCGGCGCTCGACCGCGAGGCGCGCAAGCGCGGCAACTCGACCTATTTCCCCGACCGTGTGGTGCCGATGTTGCCCGACCGGCTGTCGGGCGATCTGTGCTCGCTGCACGAGGGCGTGCCGCGCGGCTGCGTCGCGGTGCGGATGCGGATCGACGCCCAGGGGCATCTGATCGGGCACAAGTTCGTGCGCGGGCTGATGCGCTCGGGCGCCTCGCTGCATTACGGCGAGGTGCAGGAGGCGATGGACGGGGCGCCAAACGACAAGACCGGGCCGCTTCTCGATGAGGTGATCCGCCCGCTCTATGCCGCCTATCACGCGCTGCGGTCGGCACGCGAGATGCGCCAGCCGCTGGACCTGGACCTGCCCGAGCGGCGCATCGTGCTGACCGAGGACGGGAAGGTCGACTCGGTCGCCTTCCGCGATCGGCTGGACGCGCACCGGCTGATCGAGGAGTTCATGATCCTGGCCAATGTGGCCGCGGCCGAAACCTTGATCCGCAAACGCTCGCCGCTCCTGTTCCGGGTGCACGAGGAACCCAGCCCCGAGAAGCTCGATGCGCTGCGCGAGACGGCCGCCGCGGCGGGCTATACCCTGGCCAAGGGGCAGGTGCTTCAGACCCGGCACCTCAACGCGCTGCTCCGTGCCGCCGAAGGCAGCGACAATGACGAGCTGATCAACATGTCCGCGCTGCGGGCGATGACGCAGGCCTATTACAGCCCCGAGAATTTCGGGCATTTCGGCCTGGCCTTGCAGCATTACGCGCATTTCACCTCGCCCATCCGGCGCTATGCCGACCTTGTCGTGCATCGCGCACTGATCTCGGCGCATGGCTGGGGCAAGGACGGGCTCGCGCCGGACGAGATCGAGCGCATGGAAGACACCGCCACGCATATTTCCGAGACCGAGCGCCGCTCGATGATGGCCGAACGGGACACCACCGACCGTTACCTCGCCGCCTATCTGAGCGAGCGCGTGGGCAACGAGTTCACTGGCCGGATCAGCGGGATCGCCCGGTTCGGCGCCTTCGTCAAGATGGACGAGACCGGCGCGGACGGGCTGGTGCCGGTGCGTTCTCTGGGGCGCGAGTTCTTCCACTTCGACCGGGATGCGGGGACGCTGATGGGGGCCGATACCGGCTTTACCATCGCCATCGGGCAGCGCGTGACGGTGCGGCTGGCGCAAGCCTCGCCAGTGACGGGCGGGCTTGAGTTGGAATTGCTTTCGGTGGAGGACAAGGCGCCGCCCGCCGGGGGCGGCCTTGGCCGAGGGCGGGGCAAGCCGCCCCGGCGCAAGGTGGCGCGGGCCAAGCAGAAGGCCGACAAGACCCGGCGCAAGGTGCAGTGCAAACGACGTTGATTATCCGGCACGCCAAGTAGAAGGGCGCAGGGGTCCAGTCCCGCGCCCTTCCTTGGTCATTTCGCTTCGGGTCAGCCCGGCGACATGCCCCGCAGCCGCTCGGACCGCCGGCGGAGCAGTTCGACCACCGTCAGCAGGCAGATCGAGACCGCCACGAGGATCGTCGCCACGGCCAGGATCGTCGGGCTGATCTGTTCGCGCAGGCCGGTGAACATCTGCCAGGGCAGCGTCTTCTGCCCCGCCGAGCCCACGAAGAGCACCACGACCACCTCGTCGAAGGAGGTGATGAAGGCGAAGAGACCGCCCGAGATCACGCCGGGCAGAATGAGCGGCATCTGCACCCGAAAGAACGTCGTGACCGGGTTCGCGCCCATGCTCGCCGCCGCGCGCGTCAGCGAGCGGTCGAAGCCGACCAGCGTGGCGGTCACCGTGATGATGACAAAGGGAATGCCCAGCGCGGCATGGGCCAGCACGACACCCAGGTAGGTGCCCTGCAACCCGATCCGGGAATAGAAGAAATACATCCCCGCCGCCGAGATGATCAGCGGCACGATCATCGGCGAGATCAGGATCGCCATGATCGCACGGCGGAATGGCACATGCTCGGAGCTGAGCCCGATGGCGGCGAGCGTGCCGAAGCTCACCGCCAGAAGCGTCGCCACCGGCGCGATCAGCAGCGAGTTCCTGAGCGCCTGTTGCCAGTCATCGCTGCTGAAGAAGTCGCGGTAATGTTTGAGCGAATAGCCTTCGGGGTCGAAGCGCAGCATCTCGGGCGTGAAGGTGAAGAAGTTCTCGGCGTTGAAGGACAGCGGCATGACCACGAGGATCGGGGTGATCAGGAAGATCAGGATCGCGCCGACGAGCACCCGGAAGGCGAAGTGCCAGAGCACCTGTCCGGGCGTGAGATAGGGCGCCAGCCGCGCGCGGTAGCGCCCCTCGTAGAGCCAATAGGTGAACCAACCGAAGAACCAGCCGAACGCCAAGCCGATGATCGCGCCGGACACGCCTGCAAGCGCCGCTCCGGCGATGCCGAACAGGATGACGAAGGCCCAGCGCACCGGTTTTTCGTTGTCGATGAAATGGGTAACGACATAGGCCAACACGGCGAGAAGGACCGCGCCGATCACTGCGCCCAGCAAGCCGCTGCCATTGGCTGTGCCCACCAGCAGGCCGGCAAAGGCCCCGGCGAGCGCCACGGTGGGCACATAGAAGCGGACAGGCTTGCGCGAGATCGGGGTCAGGGCAACCATGGCTCAGCCTCCCAGCTTAACGTTGTCGATGCCCACGATCTTGTCATAGGCCCAGTAGAGGATCAGTACCACCGCCAGCAGGATCGAACCCAGCGCCGCCGCCAGCCCCCAGTTGAGCGAGGACGAGATGTGATAGGCGATCCGGTTCGAGATGAAGGTGCCGGTCGTGCCGCCCACGATCTCGGGCGTGATGTAATAGCCGATCGACAGGATGAAGACGAGGATCGAGCCCGCGCCGATGCCCGGCACCGATTGCGGGAAATAAACCCGCCAGAAGGCCGTCCAGTTGGTGGCGCCCAGCGATTTGGCCGCGCGCAGGTAACTGGGCGGGATCGTCTGCATCACCGAATAGAGCGGCAAGATCATGAAGGGCAGCAGGATGTGGGTCATCGCCACGATGGTGCCGAACTGGTTGTTGATCATCACCAACCGGCTGGCATCGTCCACCAGTCCCAGCCAGACCAGCGTATCGTTGATGACGCCCTGTTGTTGCAGCATCACCTTCCAGGCCGAGGTGCGCACCAGCAGCGAGGTCCAGAACGGCAGAAGCACCAGGATCATCAAGAGGTTCGCCGTGCGCATCGGCAGGTTCGCCAGAAGCCACGCCACCGGATAGCCCAGCAGGATGCAGGAGCCGGTGATCACCAGCGACATGAACAGCGTGCGCTGGAACAGCATCATGTAGATCTGCTGGTTCTCGGGCCGCGCCTCGGGTCCATCGAGGCCCTTCTGCATGTCCACCGCGTTCAGGAAATAGCCGCTGGTGTAGTCCGGCGCATAGGTCGCGATGGTCAGCCACGGGCTGCGCGTGCCCCAGTCCTCGTCCGCAGCGGTGAACAGGGCGGCGAAGCTCTCGGGGTCGATCTGGTCCACCGCGGCCTTCGCCGCGATGAGATCGTCCCGCGCCGCGCCCTCATAGGCGGCCAGGTCCTCGGGCGTCAGGGCGCGAAGGTCCGACGCCAGGGCCACGAGAACGGCTTCCCACGGCTCTTCCTCGGTGACGACGTCCCCGTCCTCGAGCACGGTGAAAACGCCGAAATCGGCATAGGCCATGGCGGTGAGCGGAAGAAGGTCGATGATCTCGGACGAGATCGAGAAGTTCAGGGCGATGTCCTCGGGGGCCGGGTCGCAGGCGCCGCCGAAAAGGCCCGAGACCGCGCATTGCAGATCGCCGAACACGCCGCGTTCGTCCAGATCGGCCAGCGCCATGAAGGCCGCGCGCCGATCCTCGATCAACGCCTCGCCGCCCTGGCCTGCCATCATCGCGGTCCAGAAGGCGGGGTCTTCCCATTTGTCGTCCAGATCCTGAATCGCCTCGACATCGGCCTCGCGGAAATCGTCAACATCCCGCCCGCTGCCGCGAAACAGCGAGGACATGCCGGCATTCTCGTAGTTCAGGCGTTGGCCGAGCCGGGTATGACGCCGCGCCTCGGCCGCGATGAAGAAATCGTAGTAAAGCGCCTCGTAGACCTCTTCGGGCGGCACCTCGGAGGCGTCCTCGTCCCAGGCGCCAAGGGCCTGCACGGTGCGCGGCAGAGTGTTCGACACGATCTGGTTCTCGACCGCGCGGAACAGCATGTCGGCGATCGGCGCGATGAAGGCGACCAGCACGAAGATCAGCAGCGGGGCGATCAGGCCCAGCGCGCGCAGCTTCTGGAGCCGCAGGGCGCGGGCCAAGCTGTGCTTCAGCGGTGTGCCGTCGGCGGCCAGCACCGGGCCGCCCGACTTGCCGTTCTTCTCTTCGAGACCGGCGACTTCGTGCAACGCGTCCTCGGGCGTGGGGGCGTCGGCCGTCTGGGGCCCCGTGCTCTTGAGATCGCTCATTCAGGTGCCCTCCACGACGACGATGACGCTGTCGGCGTTGCGCTTGCGGATTTCGGCGACCGCCTGGTAATCGGGGTCTTCATAGGCGGCGAGCGCCGCCTCGTAGCTCGGAAATTCGATGACGACGTGGCGCTCGTGCGCTTCGCCCTCCATCACCTGCGATTTGCCGCCGCGCACGAGATACTTCGCGTCGTGCCGGCCCTGGAGAATGGGCGTGTTGCCCTCGACATACGCCTTGTATGCCTCGGGGTCGGTCACGGTGACATTGCCGATGATATAGCCTTTGGGCATCTGCGCCTCGAACCTTTTCGGGGGCAACGCCCGCCCGTCGCCGGGGCCGGCGTCAGGGGTCGGGCGGGCGCCGAATGCGCCCGCCCGAAGATCACATCACTGCGCCAGCCATGCCTGGAACTTGGCGTCGATGTCGTCGCGGTAGTCGGCCCAGAACTCGTAGTTGTAGAGGAACGTGTTCTTGGCGTTATCCGGGGCGGTCGGCATGTGCGGCGCCATCTCGATGCCCAGATCTGCGTGCTGACCCACCAGCGGCGCCGAGGATTTGCGCGCCGGGCCGTAGGAGATCCACTTGGCCTGATCGGCCAGACGCTGGGTGTCGGTGGCGAACATCACGAAGTCCTTCACGCGCGCCAGACGGTCCTCGGGCAGACCCTCGGGGATGATCCAGCCGCCGAGGTCGAAGATCTGTGCGTCCCACATCATGCCCACGGGCTGGCCCTGCTCTTCGATCACCGAGAAGAGGCGGCCGTTATAGGTTGAGCCCATGAAGATCTCGCCATCGGCCAGCAGCTGCGGCGTGTCGGCGCCCGCGGACCACCAGATCACGTCGTCCTTGATCTCGCCCAGCTTGGCCAGGGCGCGCTCCTGCCCCTCGGGGGTGGCGAGCACGTCATACACCTCGTCCTTGGCCACGCCGTCACAGAGCAGGGCCCATTCCATGTTGTTGATCGGGCGCTTCTCGAGCGCGCGCTTGCCGGGATAGGTTTCCAGGTCCCACACGTCGCAGATCTCGTCCGGCGCATCGACGCCCTCGGGGACCATGTCGGTGCGATAGCCGAAGGTGGTGGAATAGACGATCTGCGGGATGAAGCAGTCGGAGACCAGCAGGTCGCCGAAATCGTCCTCGGCCGAGGTTCCGTCAGGTGCTGCGGCCAGGTCCTCGTCGGGGTCGATCTCCATCGCCAGGCCCTCGTCGCACAGGCGGATGGCGTCGGCGGCCACCACGTCTACCAGGTCCCAGGTGATGTTGCCGGCCTCGTTCTGGGCGCGCAGCTTGGCCACGGCCTCGGCCGAGCTTTCGTCCCAGACGATCTCAACGTCGGGGTGCATTTCCTGGTAGGGATCGGCGTAAGCGTTGATCTGGCTCTGCTGATAGGCCCCACCCCAGCTGACGATCGTCATCTCGTCGGCCATCTCCTGCGCGCCGACCGTGCCGGCGGCGACGGTCAGGGCCGTGGTGGCCATCAATGTCTTGGTGAACTTCATATCGCTCTCCTGTGGTTCAACTTCCCGTTTTCGGATCGCGGCATCGGCTCAACGGGTCATCACCGACGCCTTGTCCATCGCCCCCGGTCCGACCGGGAGCGACATCTCGTCGTTCACGCGTCCAGCGCGCGGCAGTCGTCCGGCAGCCAGCCGATCTCGATCTGCGTGCCCGGTTTCAGCCGCACCTGGTCGGGGGCGTTGCGGGTCTTGATGACGAAATCGTCCTTTCCGGCCACCCTCAGGCGGGTGCGGAAAATGTCGCCCATATAGACGAACTCCAGGACTTCGGCCTTGAGGGTATGCACCCCCTCCTGAAGCCGTTCCTTGTTGTATTCCACGCGCTCGGGCCGGATCGACACCTTGGTGCGGGCGCCCGGCTTGACCGAGGGGTGCACCGGTTTGCAGTCGATCAGCTCGCCGTCGTCCAGCTCGACCAGGGCGAGGCCGTTGTTGATCTCCTTGACCGTGCCTTCAAGCGTGTTGTTCTCGCCGATGAACTGGGCCACGAAGCTGTTTTCGGGCTCTTCGTAGAGCGTATCCGGAGGGGCCAGCTGCTGGATGCGGCCATCGTCGAACACGGCCACGCGGTCCGACATGGTCAACGCCTCGGTCTGGTCGTGGGTCACATAGACCACGGTGATGCCGAGATTGTCCGCGATATGCTTGATCTCGAACTGCATGTGCTCGCGCAGCTGCTTGTCCAGCGCGCCCAGCGGCTCGTCCATCAACACCAGCTCGGCCTCGAACACCAGGGCGCGGGCCAGGGCGATCCGCTGCTGCTGCCCGCCCGAAAGCTGGGCCGGGCGGCGGCCGCCGAAATCGCCCATCTGCACCATGTCGAGCGCGCGCTTGACCTTCTGCTCGCGCTCGGACTTGCCCATCTTGCGGACTTCCAGCGGGAAGGAGAGGTTTTCGGCCACGGTCATGTGCGGGAACAGGGCGTAGTTCTGGAACACCATGCCGATGCCGCGCTTGTGCGGCGGGATGTTGTTGATGCTGACCCCGCCGAGACGAATGTCGCCATGGGTGGCGGTCTCGAACCCCGCGAGCATCATCAGGCAGGTCGTCTTGCCCGACCCGGAGGGCCCCAGCATGGTCAGGAATTCGCCCCTCGGCATGGAGAGGTTCAGGTCTTTGACGACCAGCGTCTCGCCGTCATAGCTTTTCTGAACGCGGTCGAATTCGACGAACGCGTCCGCAGAACTGTTGTCAGCCAAAAGAGGCTCCCCGTTTTTTT
>DOIS01000202.1 GCA_003511785.1 Paracoccaceae bacterium | reverse complement strand
TTACATCATGCCGCCCATGCCGCCCATGTCGGGCATGCCGCCGCCGGCACCGGCGCCGCCGTCCTTTTGCGGCTTGTCGGCCACCATCGCTTCGGTGGTGATCAGCAGGCCGGCGATCGAGGCGGCGTCCTGCAGCGCGGTGCGCACGACCTTGGCCGGGTCGATCACGCCGAACTTGAACATGTCGCCATATTCCTCGGTCTGGGCGTTGAAGCCGAAGGCCTTGTCGTCGCTTTCGCGGATCTTGCCGGCAACGACCGAGCCGTCCACGCCGGCATTCTCGGCGATCTGGCGCAGCGGCGCCTCGAGTGCCTTGCGCACGATCGAGATGCCCACGTTCTGGTCGTTGTTGGCGCCGGTCAGACCTTCGAGCGCCTTGCCACCCTGCACCAGGGCCACGCCGCCACCGACGACGACGCCTTCCTGCACGGCCGCGCGGGTCGCGTTCAGAGCGTCATCGACACGGTCCTTGCGCTCTTTCACTTCCACCTCGGTCATGCCGCCGACGCGGATCACGGCGACACCGCCGGCCAGCTTGGCAACACGCTCCTGCAGCTTCTCGCGGTCGTAGTCGCTGGTGGTTTCCTCGATCTGGGTGCGGATCTGGTTGACGCGCGCCTCGATCTCGGCCTTCTCGCCATGGCCGTCCACGATGGTGGTCTCGTCCTTGGTGATCGACACGGTCTTGGCGGTGCCCAGCATGTCCATGGTGACATTCTCGAGCTTCATGCCCAGGTCTTCCGAGATCACCTGGCCGCCGGTCAGGATCGCGATGTCCTGCAGCATGGCCTTGCGGCGATCGCCGAAGCCCGGCGCCTTGACGGCGGCGATCTTCAGGCCGCCACGCAGCTTGTTGACCACCAGCGTGGCCAGGGCTTCGCCCTCGACGTCCTCGGCGATGATCAGAAGCGGCTTCTGCGACTGGATCACCTGCTCGAGCAGCGGCACCAGCGGCTGGAGGCTGGACAGCTTCTTCTCGTGCAGCAGGATCATGCAGTCATCGAGCTCTGCAATCATCTTGTCGGCGTTGGTGACGAAATAGGGGCTCAGGTAGCCACGGTCGAACTGCATCCCCTCGACCACGTCGGTCTCGGTCTCGAGGCCCTTGTTCTCCTCGACGGTGATGACGCCCTCGTTGCCGACCTTCTGCATCGCGTCGGCGATCTGGCGACCGATCTCGGCTTCGCCATTGGCGGAGATGGTGCCCACCTGGGCCACTTCGTCCGAGTTCTCGACCTTGCGGGCGGCGGACCTGATCGCCTCGACGACCTTTGCGGTGGCCAGGTCGATGCCGCGCTTGAGGTCCATCGGGTTCATGCCGGCGGCGACCGACTTCATGCCTTCCTTGACGATGGCCTGGGCCAGAACGGTGGCGGTGGTGGTGCCGTCGCCCGCCTCGTCATTGGTGCGCTGGGCCACTTCCTTGACCATCTGCGCGCCCATGTTCTCGAACTTGTCCTCGAGCTCGATCTCCTTGGCGACGCTCACGCCGTCCTTGGTGATGCGCGGGGCGCCGAAGCTCTTGTCGAGGACCACGTTGCGGCCCTTGGGGCCCAGCGTGACCTTGACGGCATCGGCGAGGATGTTGACGCCCTTGAGCATCTTGTCGCGGGCTTGGGTGTCGAATTTGACGTCCTTGGCAGACATTTACGTCTCTCCTTGACTGAAATCTGGTTGGATGGGGGAAAAGCGGATCAGGCGATGACGCCCAGGATGTCGCTTTCCTTCATAATCAGAAGCTCTTCGCCTTCGAGCGTGATCTCGGTGCCCGACCACTTGCCGAACAGGATCTTGTCGCCTTCCTTGACGTCCAGCTCGATGCGGTCGCCATCGTCGTCACGCGCACCCGCACCAACGGCAACCACTTCGCCTTCCTGCGGCTTTTCCTTGGCGCTGTCGGGGATGATCAGCCCGCCAGCAGTTTTCTCGTCGCTTTCCACGCGGCGCACGAGCACCCGGTCATGAAGAGGTTTGAATGCCATCTTTTGCAGCTCCTGAAGCTTACAGTTGTAATCCCTGGCCCCTAGGGGGCCGTTAGCACTCACCCCGGGCGAGTGCTAACGCGGGATAGTTAAGGAGATGCCGCGCCGCTGTCAATATCCGGGGTGGCGAAAAGTGCACCGGCCGTGCGGGGCAGGCCGGGAGGCCGGGGCGGGGCCCCCGCCTCAGTTGGCGGGCACCAGAACCGCGCCGCCCAGGTGCAGCGCCTGCACGCCCGCGGGGCGGATGTCGTAGTCGCCGTCGAGCACCTGCGCCACCGCGCCTGCGGGCAGGCGCGGCCAGCGGTCGGCCACCGGGTCGTAGACCTCGCGCAACGCGATTCGACCGCCCTCGCCCAGAAGCAGGTGATTGACCACGGCCGCGCCATCGGCGTCCACGTAGAGAAGCAACCCCTGTCGTCCGCGCCGGCCGAGGGGGCGAAGCCGCCCATCAGAAGCACGCAGCCCGGCCGCCCGTCGGGCAGCGGCCGGCGGCAGCCCTCGAGCACCTGGGTCAGCCGGTAGGGCGGCAACCCGGCCAGGGTAAGCGGGTCGATCTCGGTTCCTTCCGGACGCAGCGGCAGGATCGCGGCCAGCGCCGCGGCCTGGTCGGGCCGGGCCCGGCACGCGATGGCCTGTTCGTACTGGAAGGCGTTGGGCATCTCGCGCAACGTGGTCAGCCGCTCGTCGAGCGCGGCGCGGCTCTCTGCGTCGGTTCCCGCCGCCAGCCGGTCCAGCGCGGCCTCGCCGGCGCGGCCCCAGTCATGCGCCATCTGCCACAGCGGCAGCCGGTCCAGCGCGACCCCGCCCTCCAGGTGGCGCGCGGCCTGGCTGTTGGCCGAGACGCGGTAGGCGTCCAGCGCCGGGGTCATCCACAGGGCGGTGCCGGCGATCACGGCCAGCGCCATCACCGTGTTGCAGCCGCGAATGCGCGCGGCCCAGCCGCGACGCAGCAGCACCGACCCCGCATAACCCAGCGCATAGGCCAGCAGGAAGACCGCCACGGCGGCGGCCAGCACCCGGTCCGGGGTCCAGCCGTATTGCCCGACGCGCAGCCCCACCGCGACCAGCGCCAGCGCGGCCAGCGCGGGCAGCAGCAGCGCCAGCCCCTGGGTCGCCCCGCGCAGCCCCGGCGTCGAGACCGCCTGGGTATCGTCGCGGTCGAGGGCGGCGCTGATCAGGGTGATCGCGGCGATGGCAGTGCCCATCAGCGTGCCCGCCGCGGAAAACCCGCCGAAGAGGTCGGACAGCCCGCGCAGCGGCACGGCGGCCACGAAGATGCCCACCACCACCAGGACCAGCGGCACGGTCAGGCGCAGCAGGCGCAGGATCAGGTAGGGCGAGATCATCGCGCGCAGCTCATAAACCACGGCCAGGCCCAGCCCCAGAAGCGCGCCCGTGACCGTGAAGCGCAGCCAGTCCAGCCGCATCAGCGTCTCGATGGTGCGGATCTCGACCAGTTCCAGCAGCGCGTCCGACAGGAAGGCGAGGATCCAGAACACCGCGACGAAGCCCCAGGCGGCGACATAGCGCACCGCGATGGTCCAGGCGGTGTTGAACAGTGCCGCATAATCCAGCGCGCGGGCGCGGTCGCGCAGCCAGACCGAGAGGAAGGGCGTGGCAAAGAGGACCAGGAGGCCCGCCACGCTCAGCATCACGGGGTCGTCGAGCAACTCGGTCGCGGTCTCGAAGCGCAACCCCGCGAGGCTGACCAGCGCGGTCAGCGGCAGGGCGATCAGCAGGGCGCCCGCCAGCGCGCGGGCGGGCGGCACCGGCCCCATCAGCGCCAGGCCCACGGCGGAATAGCCGGCCACGAAGGTGAAGAGCGCCACGTAGAGCGCCGGCGGCAGGCCTGCCGCGCCGACATGGTCGGCCAGGGCCCAGAGCGCCAGCCCCGCGCCACCGCCCAGCACGAACAGCAGCGAGCGGTCGCGCACGATGTTCAGCGTCTCGATGGTCTGTCGGGGGATCATGGCGTGGCCCCCGCGGTCTGCCTGTGACCCGAGGCTATAGAAGGCGGCGCACCGCCGCCACCCCGACGCGCGGTCAATCTGGGCGCGGCGCGGGATCGTGCCGCCCGCGATCCAAAGGCCGCGCCTGCGGCGCGACGTCATGGCTTGCGCCGCCTTCGGCGTCGCGGTGGCGCAGGTGGGGGGCGATGGGCTCCGGATCCGAACGGCTGGCGCGACGGGCTCAAGCGTACGAGACGACGCGCCGGCCAGGCGATCGCCGGCGATGACCTCTACCCGGCCAGGTGTCTGCCCTTTGCAGCGCACCTTTGGCGAGGCGTTGGCCGCGATGCCCTCGCGCCAATGACCTGATCCCATGGGGGGCTTG
>DOIS01000019.1:10096-10421 GCA_003511785.1 Paracoccaceae bacterium | reverse complement strand
GTCGGCCCGAAATACGCCGTCGGCCCCCGGGACGAGCCGCGCCAGCTCACCGGCGTGGCCGGGCGGTTGCAACGGGCGCTGACCAACCATTTCGAGGGGCTGATCCTGTTCGGCATCGCCGCCGGGGTGATTGCCCTGACCGATCAATCCACCACCGTCACCGCTGCCTGCGCCTGGGTCTACCTGGCCGCGCGCGCGCTCTACGTGCCCGCCTATGCGTTCGGGCTGACGCCCTGGCGCTCGCTGATCTGGTCCGTGGGCTTTCTCGCCACCGTGGTCATGCTCCTCGCCGCGCTCACCTGAGGCTTCTTCTCTTTCTCAAATA
>DOIS01000019.1:0-9720 GCA_003511785.1 Paracoccaceae bacterium | reverse complement strand
CCCCCCTCCCCGCCCAACACAAAGGAACACGACAAAATGGCAAGCTATGACGTGATTATCATCGGCGGCGGCCCCGGCGGCTATGTCTGCGCCATCCGCTGCGCGCAACTGGGCCTCAAGACCGCCTGCGTCGAGGGCCGCGAGACCCTGGGCGGCACCTGCCTGAACGTGGGCTGCATCCCCTCCAAGGCGCTGCTGCACGCCTCGCACCAACTGCACGAGGCCGAGCACAACTTCGCCAAGATGGGGCTCAAGGGCAAATCCCCCTCGGTCGACTGGAAACAGATGCTGGCCTACAAGGACGAGGTGATCGAGGGCAACACCAAGGGCATCGAGTTCCTGTTCAAGAAGAACAAGGTGGACTGGCTCAAGGGCTGGGGTTCGATCCCCGAGGCGGGCAAGGTCAAGGTGGGCGACGAGACGCACGAGGCCAAGAACATCATCATCGCCACCGGCTCCGAGCCCGCGTCGCTGAAGGGGGTCGAAGTGGACGAGAAAATCGTCGTGACCTCCACCGGCGCACTGGAGCTGGGCAAAATCCCCAAGAAAATGGTGGTGATCGGCGCGGGCGTGATCGGTCTGGAATTGGGCTCGGTCTATTCGCGCCTCGGCGCCGAGGTGACGGTGATCGAGTATCTCGACACGATCACGCCCGGCATGGACGGCGAGGTGCAGAAGAGCTTCCAGCGCATCCTGAAGAAACAGGGGCTGGAGTTCATCCTTGGCGCCGCCGTGCAGAAGACCGAGGCCACCAAGACCAAGGCGAAGGTGACCTACGAGCTCAAGAAGGACGACAGCGAGCACACGCTGGACGCCGATACCGTGCTGCTGGCCACCGGGCGGCGACCCTATACCGACGGGCTGGGGCTGGATGCGCTGGGGGTCGAGATGACCGAGCAGGGCCAGATCAAGGTGGGCAAGGACTGGCAGACCAGCGTCAAGGGCATCTATGCCATCGGCGACGCGGTGCCCGGTCCGATGCTGGCCCACAAGGCCGAGGACGAGGGCATGGCGGCGGCGGAACAGGTTGCGGGCAAGCACGGGCATGTCAATTACGGCGTGATCCCCGGCGTGATCTACACCCACCCCGAGGTGGCCAATGTGGGCGAAACCGAGGAGAGCCTGAAAGACGCCGGGCGCGCCTACAAGGTGGGCAAGTTCATGTTCATGGGCAACGGACGGGCCAAGGCCAATTTCGCGGCCGACGGGTTCGTGAAGATCCTCGCCGACAAGGAGACCGACCGGATCCTGGGCGCCCACATCATCGGCCCCTCGGCGGGCGATCTGATCCACGAGGTCTGCGTGGCGATGGAATTCGGGGCGAGTGCCGAGGATCTCGCGCTGACCTGCCACGCCCACCCGACCTATTCCGAGGCCGTGCGCGAAGCGGCATTGGCCTGCGGCGACGGGGCAATCCACGCCTGATCGACACCGCGACCCGCCGCCATGCGCGGCGGGTCAGCCCGGAAGCGCCGGCCCGGGCGGCAGAAGCCATGCCACGAGATAGCGCCGCATCCGCGCCGGGCCGGCCTCGGCCTGGTGCAGCGCGCAGAATTGCAGCGACAGCGACTGGATCGCGAAGGCCTGCACACCCTCGGCCAGAAGATCCGGCGGCACATCCCGTCGGAATCCGCCACTCCGGGCGATCCAACCCGCCACCAGCGTCACGCAATCCTCGAAAGTCTGCGCCATCGGCCCGACTTCGGCCACCTGTGCCGCGCCGGAATAGCGCAAAGCAATGTCGAAGACATAGCGCTCGGATGCGAGAAAACCGTGATAGGGCTCGAGCGCCGCGATCATCGCGTCCACACCATCCGGCACCGGCCCGGCCCCGGCCCGCGCGAGACGTGCGGCCAGCTCGGCGCTTATGAGCCGTTCCATCAATGCCTCCTTGTCGCGGAAATGCGCGAAGAACGTGCCCTTAGCGACGCCGGCCCCTGCAACCACGTCTTCGACCCGCAGCGCGGCATAGCCGTCGCGCGCCACGAGTGCCTGCGCCACCTCCACCAGGCGGGCGCGGGTTTGAAGGGTGCGTTTCTGAACGGCGCGGACCATGCCTCCTTCTGGCAGTTTTTCTGACCATGGTCAAATTTCTTACTGACCACGGTCATTTTTTCGCCAGCAAGTTGACCGTGGTCATTTTCATGGAAAATCGTCATGTCCCCCCGCAAGATCTTCGTCCTCGACGGACATCCCGGCACGCGCAGCCTGTCCCGCCTGTTCGCCGAAACCTATGCCGAGGCAGCGCGCGCCGCCGGCCATGACGTCAGGATGATGCATCTGAGCGAGCTGGACTTCGACGCAGATTTCGGCGGCGGGGGTTACACCAATGCCAAACCGCTGGAGCCCGACCTCGAAGCCGTGATGCAGGCGATCGAATGGAGTGATCACCTGGTTCTGACCACGCCCATGTGGTGGGGCGGCCTGCCGGCCCGGCTCAAGGGGCTGATCGACCGGGCCTTCCTTCCGGGGCGCAGCTTCGACACCCGCAACACCGGGATCACGGGGATGCCCCGCCCGATGCTGAACGGCCGTTCGGCACGGGTGATCCTGACCTCGGACACGCCGGGCTGGGTCATGCGCCTGCTTTACGGGCGCGCGCTGGTCCGGCAACTCAGGGGCCAGATCCTGGGATTCGTGGGGTTCACGCCGACCCGCGTCACCTGGTTCGCCCAGGCCAGCCACCCCAAAACCGGGCAGATCGAGCACTGGACCCGGCGCGTGCGGGCGATCGGCGCGGCCGCGGCCTGATCGGCGGGGGCGGGCGCGGCCCCGCCCCTTGCTCCCGCGCCCGCTTCCGGCAATGCTCTTCCCCATGCGCGATTTCGATCTCTCTGCCTATCTCCGCCGCATCGGGCTGGCCCCGGTTGCCGCGACACCCGAGGGGCTGCGCACGCTGCAAACCGCGCAATTGCGCGCGCTCCCGTTCGAGAGCATCGACCCCTATCTCGGGCGCCTTCCGGCAACCGATTTGCCCGCCATCGCCGCCAAGATCGTCACCGGCGGGCGCGGCGGCTATTGCTTCGAGCTGAATGCGCTGCTGCACGCGGCGATGCAGGCGCTGGGGTTTGCCCCGCGCCGCCATCTCGCACGGGTGCGCAAGGGGCTGCCGCGCGGCGGCCCGCGCAGCCACCTGATGATGACCTGCCGCCTGGACGGCGAGACCTGGCTGGCTGATGCGGGTTGTGGCGGTCCCGGCCCGCTGGTGCCGTTGCGCGCCGACGAGGACGCCCCGCAGCAGGCGCCAAACGGCCGCTACCGGCTCTGGACCGACGCGGCGACGGGCGAACGGGTGCTCGACAAGGAGACCGGCGACGGCTGGTTCCCGCTTTATGGCTTCGACGCGGCGCATGTGGGCGACATGGATATCGAAGCGGCGAATTACATTTGCGCCACCTGGTCCGCGATGCCTTTCCCCAATCACCTGATGCTGGCCGGGTTCGACGGCGACACACGGATCGGCCTGTTCGACCGTCAGTTGACCCTAGGCACGCGGGCCGGGGAGACGCGCGAGGAGCTTGCCGACGCGGACGCCTTCGCCGCGCTGGCCTCGGGGCGGCTGGGCCTGCGCCTGGACGATACCGAGCTGGCCGCGATCTGGAACCGGCTGTCGCGCACGGACGGGCGGTGAGGCCCGAGGGGTCTGCCCGCCACGCGGAACTGGTTCATCTTGCGGCAAGAGGAGGTGCCGATGTCCCGTCCCGTTCTGACCCGAGTTCTGCTCGCCCTGTGGGGCGTCACCTGCCTTGCCTCTCTGGGCTACCTGTTCCTCGTTGAACCGACCGGCGACGGCTTCACCCGCGGACTGAACCGCATCACCGGCTTCCTCGGCTGGCAAATCGTGGCCGGAGTCCTTGCGGTGCTGACCTGGTGGGCCGGGCGTGGCCTGCCGAAGAGAGGCGCGTTGCGCTGGCTGTCGCGGCTGCCGGGGCTTTGGGCGCTGTTGCTGGTGGCGGCGATTGCCGGGCTGATCCTCTGGGCCCGGCTGAGCATTCAGCCGCCCCCGCCCTCACCCGGCCCCGCGACCGAGCCGGCCACCCCGGCGCGCCCCTTGGAGTGACTGTCGCGTCGGCGGCTCAGGCGAGTTGCCCGCGCGCCTCGTCCATCAGCGCCTGCGAGCGTTCCTCGATCTCGCTCTCCAGGCGCACCAGGAACGCCTCCCGGCCCAAGCCGGGCGGAATGCGCTCGAGGAATTCGACCACCGCCACGCCCTTGTGCCGGTAGATCCCCGACTTGGGCCAGAACATCCCGACATTGGTGGCCGCGGGCACACAAGGATAGCCGGTGCCTTCGTAGAGGACGGCCGAGCCCACCTTGTAGGGCTTGTAGTCACCCGGCGCGACCCTTGTGCCTTGCGGATAGATCACCAGCTGACCGGGCTCGGAAAACTCGGCCGCGACGTCCTGGACCATCCGGGCGATGGCCTGCCCGCGTTTGCCGCGATCGACGGGGATGCAGCCCAGCCGCTTGGCGTAAAGACCGATGAAGGGAGTCCACAGCAACTCGCGCTTCATGATGAACTTGGCCTGCGGAACGGCCTCGATGATCAGCAGGATGTCGAGAAAGGATTGGTGCTTGGCCGCGATCAGCACCTCGTCGGTGGGGATCGGGCCGCGCACCTCGCCACGCAGACCGATCATCCAGCGCGCCGACCACAGCGCGTATCGCGCATAGGTCTTGCAGGCCCGGCGCGCACCGCGTTTGGACAGGATCGCATAGGGCGTGAACAGGATGCCGATCACCGCCATCGCCAGATAGACCTGGACGACATAGAGCAGCGAACGCAGCCACTGGAGTGCATGGGCCATCAGGTCAGTTCCTTCAATCTGCGCGTCGCGGCGCGCCACGTGGCGGCGAAGGCCACCGCCGCCCCCAGAACGGGCACCAAGAGCACCCAGAGCCAGCCCACCCCGCGAAAGCCCAGCCCGGTGAGGAACCCGCCCTCTTCCGACGCTTCGGGCAGCAGCGCGACGCCGATCATGCCCAGCGCCACGCCGACGCCCGCCCCGATCAGCGCGCGCAGGGTGAAACGGCGGATGAACGCCCCCGCGATGTAACGGTCGCGCGCGCCCACCAGGCGCAGCACCTCGATCACCTGGGCATTGGCGGCAAGGGCTGCGTTGGCGGCCAGCGTGATCATCGCGGCCATCGCCCCGGCGATCAGCGCGATCGACACCCAGCCCAGCCGGCGCAGGCTGTTGGCGGCCTCGACCAGCGGACGGCGCCAGCGCGTGTGGTCGTCCAGCACCGCACCCGGAACCTCGGCACCCAGTCGAAGGCGCAATCCGGCCCCGTCATAGCCCGGCTCGCCCTCGATCACCTCGATCAGTTGCGGCACCGGCAGGTCGTCCATCGGAATGTCCGCGCCCAGCCAGGGCGCCAGCAGCGCGGCCTGTTCCTCGGCGCTCAGCGCGCGGGCGCTGGCCACGCCAGGAGTCTGGCGCAGGATTTCCAGCGCGGCATCGGTCTGCGCCGCGCGCTGCCCGGCGGGCGCGGTGATACGCAGCGTGGCGCTCTTGGCCAGTTCGTCCGCCCAGCGGTCGGCCAGCCGCCCCGAGGCCAGCGACAAGGCCAGGGCGAATACCGCGAGAAAGGCCATGGCGCCCGAGGCGAACAGCGTGAGATGCGCGGTGAACCCCGAGGGCGGCACCACCCGCCCCGCCTGCGGATCGCCCAGGAACAGGGCGCGGATGCGTCCCGGCGCCGCGCTCACAGGTCCGCCCCCGCAAGCTGGAGCCGCCGGTTGGAAATCCGCAGCACCCGGGCCTGGACATGGTTCTTGGCCGCCCGGATCAGCGCCAGGTCATGGCTCGCGATCAGCACCGTCTTGCCCATGCGGTTCAGCTCCACGAGCAGTTGCAGCAACCTTTGCGACATCTCCCAATCGACATTCCCGGTGGGCTCGTCCGCGACGATCAGCTCCGGCGACATGATGACCGCGCGGGCCAGCGCCGCACGCTGTCGCTCGCCCCCCGACAGCTCGGGCGGCAGCGCGTCGGCGCGTTCACGCAGTCCCACCCAAGCCATCAGCTCGCCCAGGTTGGCGCTCTCGGCGGCCAGATCGCGGCCCGACACCGTGAGCGGCAGGGCGATGTTTTCGGCCACGGGCAGATGATCGAGAAAGCGGCAATCCTGGTGGACCACCCCGATCTTGCGGCGCAGCAAGGCGGTCTGATCCCGGTCGAGCCCGCGCAGGTCGGCCCCGAACGCGCGGACGCTCCCGGCGGTCGGCATCAGCGCACCATAAACCAGCTTGAGCAAGGTGGTCTTGCCCGCCCCCGAGGGGCCGGTGAGGAAGTGAAACGAGCCGGGCGTGAGGCGCACCGACACATCGCTCAGCAACTCGCCGCCGCCATAGCTGTAGGCCACATTGTCCAGCTCGATCACGCACCTGCCCCCTGTCGCTGGCGCCGTTTTGCCCCAGCCGGAGAGCGGTTTCAATGCATAGCGGCGGCAACATGCCTGCGGCGCGAATCGATTGTCTCTTTATCCAAGCGCGCCAAAATCTTATGATGCGTGCAAAAATCCGGCTGCGAGGGCGGCGGCCGCATGACGGAGCGGAGGGGCAGGATGCGATTGACATGTCCGAATTGCGGCGCGCAATACGAGGTGCCCGACGAGGTGATCCCGCCCGAGGGGCGGGACGTGCAGTGCTCGGCCTGCGGCAACACCTGGTTCCAGGCCCACCCCGATCAGGTGGAGGCCGACGAACAGCTGGCTGCCGAACCGGATCTCGCCTCCGGGCCTGGACCCGAACCCGAACCTGAATCCCGGGCCGACGCGCCCGCTACCGATCCCGAAGCGAAGTTCGAACCGGAGCCCGATCCCACGCCCGCCGACCCGGTCGAGGACACCCGCCGGTCGCGCGGACTTGACCCCGAGATCGCCGGCATCCTGAAGGAAGAGGCCGAACGCGAGGCCGCGCTGCGCGCCTCGGAAGCCGGGGGCCGTCTTGAGACCCAGCCCGACCTGGGCCTGGACGACACCCAGGACGAGGCCAGCCGCCGCGCCCGTCAGGCGCGCGAGCGCATGGCGCGGCTGCGTGGGGCGGATGGACCGCCCGAGGAGCCGCCCGCGACCGCACAGCCGCATCCCGAGCCGGGGGTCGGATCGCGCCGCGACATGCTGCCCGACATCGACGAGATCAATTCGACCCTGCGCAACGGGTCGTCCGGCCGGGCAGGCAATCGCGGCGATGTCGCCTCGGCGCCCGACACGCCCCGAAAGAAGGGCGGGTTTTCCCGCGGCTTCATGGTGGCGGTGATCCTGGGCCTTGCGGCGCTGGTCCTCTACATGAACGCAGGCAGGCTCGCCCAGGGCGTCCCGCAGGCGGAACCCGCGCTTACGGCCTATGTGGGTGCGGTGGACCAGGCGCGGCTGTGGCTCGACGCACAACTGGGCGCGCTGGTGCCGCGCTAGGGCGGCACCGCGTCAGAACCGGTCCAGCAGCCGTTCGAGATAGTCCAGTTCCACATCGGGCCGGTCACTCTCGCCCGAACGGCGGCGAATCTCGTCCAGCAATTCGCGAGCGCGACGATAGACGTCCTCGCCCTGCAACAAGTTCTCGTCGGTCCCGATCGAGCCCTCGCTGCCGGTGTTGCGGCCCAGCGGATCGCGGCCTTCGGCCCCGCGCATGTCGCCTTCGGCCTGACCCTGGCCCTGCTGGTTCTGCTGGTTCTCGGCCATCGCCTCGCCCAAGGCGCGCATCCCTTCGCGCAAGGCTTCCATCGCCTCGGACTGGCGGTCGATCGCCTCGGCCAGGTCGTCTTGGCGCAGCGCATCCTCGGCCCCGTCCATCGCCCGGCCGGCCCGGTCCAGCGCCTCGCGCGCGGTTTCGCCCGCCTCGGTTCCGGCACCGGGAAGCTGTCCCTGCTGGCGGCGCAACTCCTCGCGCAGCGCCTGCTGGCGCTCGGCCAGCGAGCCGGGCATGTCGCCCTCGCCTTGACCCTGGCCGTCCGGCTGTCCCGGCTGCGCCTGCTGGCCTTGCTGGCCCTCGCCGTCGCGACCCTGGCCATTGCCCTGGCCCTCGTGCTGTTCGCCCCGGCCCATGCCGCCGTTGCGACCCTCGTTGCCCTGGCTCTGGCCCTGCTGGGCGTTCGGGTTGAACTGCTCCTGGAGGTCGCGGAAGGCCTGGTCGCTCAGCCCCTGCTGGTCGCGCAGGGTTTCGGCCAAGCCTTCCATGGCCTGCTGGCCCTCGGACTGGCCGCCCTGCCCCTGTCCCTGGGTGACGCGCATGTTTTCCATCAACTGCTGCAACTCTTCCAGCGCTTGCTGCGCCTCGGCCATGCGCCCCTGTTCCATCAGCTCCTGGATGCGGTCCATCATGCGTTGCAGGTCGTTCTGGGTCATCTGCATCGACTCGCCCTGCTGGCCCTGCTGGCCGTCCTGCGGATTGCCCTCCTGCTGCGCCTGGCGCGAGAGCTGCCGCAGATAATCGTCGGTCGCCTCGCGCAGCTCCTGCATCAACTCGGCGATCTCCTGGTCGCTGGCCCCGTTCCTCATCGCCTCGGAAAGCCGCTCCTGCGCCCGACGCAGCCGCTCCAGCGCATCGCCCAGATCGCCCTCTTCGAGAATGATCGCCAGATCCCACAGGGCCTCGGCAATCTCCTCCTGCTGTTCGGGTTTCAACCCGTAGTCCACGAAGGTTTCCAGCCGGCGCAGCGTCACGCGCAGCCGCAGATAGGCGGTTTCCGAGCGGAATACCTCCTCCGGCCGGTGCGAAACCGCGCGCAGAACCTGCGCCACCCGCGCGCCGTTCTCCCGCGCCCAGAGCAGATCGCGGCGCTGCTCGATCACCGCCGCGGCCAGCGGATCGAAGAAGCGCCGCCCCGGCAGCACCGCATGGAACGGCGCGGCCTCGCCGGTCTGCGCGGCGGCATCGGTCACGGAAAGCTCGAAGGTCACGGGCAGGTTGGCCCAGGGATGTTTGGAGAAATCCTCGATCAGCGTTTCGGTGAATTCGCTACGGTCGCCCGCGATGGGCATGGGCAGCGGTACGGTCAGCCCGTCGCGCGGGTCGGGCTCGGCGGCCAGGCCGTGGCGGCGGTCCACCAAGTCCAGGTCGAGGGAGATCCGCGCCTCGCCGGCGGTCACGCCGTAATCATCGCGGGCCTCGAAGGGCAGCGTCATCTCGCCCGTGGCGCGGGCCTCGGCCTCGCCGGAGACGGCCACCTCTGGGGCGGTATCCGGGATCAACGCCACCTCCCAGATGCGCCCGCCGGCACCGTCGATGGCGATGCGCCCGGCTTGCGCCACCTCGAAGCTCTGGCTGGGCGACGGGTCCGGCGCGGCCTCGGGCACGGGGCGGCCCGAGACGCTCTCGACCAGGTCCAGCGCGCCCAGCTCGCCATAGAAGCGCAGGGTGATACGGCTGCCCTCGGCCACGCGCAGAGCGCCGGCCGCCTGGTCGTTAAGATAGAGCGTCGGCAGGCCGGTATGGCGCGGTGGCTCGATCCAGCCCTCCCACGAGGGACCGGAGGCCAGCGCCGCACCGCCGCCCGGCACGATGTCCTGGACCGACGACACCCGCCAGACCGACCCGAAGATCAGCGCCACCGCCAGCGCCAGCGCCGCCACGTAGCGCAGCGCGTAAGGGTCGCGCCGGGCGATGCGCAGATCGGGGGCCACGGCGCGGGCGGCAGAGGCGCGCGCGGCCATGCGCGCCTGATGCGCCTGCCAGACCGCGACCGATGAGGGATCGTCCCCGCAGATGGCCTGCTC
>DOIS01000146.1 GCA_003511785.1 Paracoccaceae bacterium | reverse complement strand
CGGAGGCCACAAGGTGCGCCATCCATGTGGCATCCGGCCCCCCCCCGCCCCCGCGCGCTAAAGCTCAATCGCCTGCATCACCTGCGGCTCGATCACCTCGACCCCGGGCAGCCCGTCGATCAGCGCCTGCGCGGATTGCTCGAGGATCGGGAAGGTGCCGTAGTGGCAGGGAATCACCGTCTTGAAGTCGAAATAGCGTTTCGCCGCATAGGCCGCGCCAGCCATGTCCATGGTGAAATGCCCGCCCGCCGACAGAATGCCCACGTCGGGTTTGTAGTAATCCCCCATCCACTCCATATCGGCCATGATGTCGGTGTCGCCCGAGGCATAGATCACCCGCCCCTCGGCCCGGATGATGAACCCCACCTCGGTGCCGGCGGCGCGCGGCCCCTCGGGCAGCGCGAAGGTCGAGCTGTGCGAGGCCGGCACCATCGTGACCTGGACCCCGCCCAGGTCCACCGTGCCGCCCTTGTTGAAGCCCACGGTCTCGATGCCCTCGTGCTCTTCCCAATGGCCCATCAGGTCGTATTGGCCCACCACCGGCACGCCCAGCTTCTTCGCAAGCGGCAGCACGTCGATCACGTGGTCGAAATGGGTGTGGGTCAGCAGGATATGCGCCGCGCCTTCGACGGCCGCCTCGTGGCTCTCCTCGGGCAGCACCGGGTTGCCGGTCAGCCAGGGGTCGAGCAGCAGTACCTTGTCCCCGGTCTCGAAGCGAAACGAGCCATGGCCCAGCCAGATGATCTTCATGGGTGTATCCTCCTTGCTTTGCTGCGAGCCTAACATGCGCGCGCGCCATGGAAAGCCCCGCCCGCGCGCTATATCCCTGCACCGGACAGGAGCAGACCGATGGACCTCACCGCCCAGATCGACGCCTATTGCGAGCGCACCGACCCGGGGCTCTGGGCCGAGCCGCTGAACGCCGTCACCAACCTGGCCTTCCTGGTGGCGGCCGCGGTGATGGCGGCCCGGCTGCGCGGCACGCAGACGCCGCAAGGCTGGGCGCTGGTCGTGCTGCTGGCGCTGATCGGCATCGGCTCGGGGCTGTGGCACACGCTGGCGCAGGGCTGGACCGGGCTGGCCGATGTGCTGCCGATCCTGGGCTTCGTGCTGGTCTATATCTACGCCGTGGTGCGCGCGGGCTGGGGGCTGGGGCGGCGCGGGGCGCTGGCGCTCACCGCCGGGTTCTTCCCCTTCGCCGCCGCCACCGTGCCGCTCTTCGCGCGCCTGCCGCTACTGGGCGAGAGCGCGGCCTACCTGCCGGTCTGGGCGCTGATCGCGGCGCATGGCTTGCTGCTGCGCGCCCGCGCGCCCGAGATCGCGCGCGGCTGCATATGGGGCGCGTCGATCCTGGGCCTGTCGCTTCTCGCGCGCAGCCTCGACGAACCGCTCTGCGCCGTTCTGCCGATGGGCACGCACCAGGCCTGGCACCTGCTCAACGCGCTGATGCTGGCGGTGATGATCGAGGCGCTGCGCCGGCATCACCTGGCACGCCCCGGCGCAGAGGGCGCCCGGACGGCGGGGTGAACCGCCGCCCTACCCAAGCCCCCGCCCCCGGGCTAGAAGGGTCCGACGCCCGTGCCAAAGGAGTGCCCATGAGCCCCCGCCTCGCCGCCCTCGCGGGCGCCTGCCCGACCCAGTTCACCGTGATCGGCCTGCTGTTCTCGGTGGGGCTGTTCTTTTCCGTGTTCGAGGCCGAGTTCGGCTGGTCGCGCACGGTGCTCTCGGCCTGCACGGCGCTGGCCTTCTTCATGATGGGGCTGCTGGCGATGCTGGGCGGGCGGCTCAGCGACCGGTTCGGGCCGCGCCGGGTGCTGGCGGCGACCGGGCTGGGCTACGGGCTGGGCTTCGTGCTGATGAGCCAGGTGGCCCAGCCCTGGCAGCTTTTGCTGATCTTCGGCACGCTGATCGGCGCGGGGCTGGCCACCCATGACGTGGTGACGCTCTCGACCGTGGCGCGCTGGTACGAGGGGCGGCGCGGGCTGATGACGGCGGTGGTCAAGGTGGGCACCGCCGCGGGCCAGGTGGCCGTGCCGCCGCTGGTGGCGCTGCTGATCGCGGGGCTGGACTGACGCCGGGCGGTGGTGGTGATGGGGCTGGGTGCCATGGTGCTGCTCCTGGCCGCGGCGCTGGCCATGTCCGAGCCGCCCCGCCCGGCCGCCACCAACGGGCCCGCCGCGACGCCCGGCCCGGGCTTTGCCGAGGCACGGCGCAGCCGGGTGTTCTGGACGCTCTGCGCGGTGCAGTTCTGCTTCTTTCCCTCGCTGCTGACCGTGCCGCTGCACCTGCCTGCGCATGGCACGGACATGGGCCTCGCCCCCGGCCAGGCGGCGGTGCTGCTGTCGCTGATCGGGGAGGCCTCGGTGGCGGGGCCGCTGGCGATCGGGCGGCTGGCCGACACGATCGGAGGCCGCCGTGCCTTCGCGCTGAGCCTCGCGGGCCTGGTCGCGGCGCTGGCGGCGCTGACGCTGATCCAGTCCCCGGCCGCGCTCTTCGCCATCGTGCCGCTCTACGGCTTCTCGCACGGGGCGCTCTTCGTCGTGGTCTCGCCCACCGTGGCCGAGTATTTCGGGATGCGGGCGCTGGGCGCGATCTTCGGGGCGATCCTGTTCTCGGGCACCCTGGGCGCGGCGGTGGGCCCGATCCTCGCCGGAATGCTCTTCGACGCCACGGGCAGCTATGCGCTGGCCTTCGGCACGCTTGCCGCGATGGCCGGGCTGGCGCTGGGGCTGGTGCTCTCCCTGCCCCGGCGTGGCACTGTGCCGGCCCTCTGATCCCGTCGCCGCGCGCTGCTTCTTTCTGGTTGAAAATACCCCGGCAC
>DOIS01000317.1 GCA_003511785.1 Paracoccaceae bacterium | reverse complement strand
TTGGTATTTTTGCCCTTATCCTCCTCCATCAGCGGCTGATCGGGGTAGCCCCCGGCGCGGGCATAATCGGACGCCCGCAGCAGCAGCCCCTGGTCGCCATAGGGCAGCGCGAAGAGGCGCGCGCGCAGGTTGGCCCAGCCCGCCACCCAGGCGGGCGCGAGACCCGTGGCGTTGAAGGCGAGGCGGAAAAAGCCGGGCATGTCGGAGCCGGCGATGTGATCGGCGACCACGGCACTCCAGCCCGGTGCAAGCACCGTGTCGGCATGAAGGATCAGCAGCCACTCGCCCCGCGCCGCCGCGCAGCCGCGCGCCAGCTGCCCCCCGCGCGACGCCGGGCCGGCGCACCACACCGCACCCGCCTCGTCGGCGATGGCGCGAGTGCGATCGGTCGAGCCGCCATCGGTCACGATCAACTCGCGGATCAGCCCGGCGGGCAGCCCCTCGATCAGCGCGGTGAGGCAGCGTGGCAGATGCGCCTCGGCATTCAGCGTCGGCACGATCACCGAGACCCGTGCGGCCATGGGCGTCCCCTGTTCAACATCCCCCGCTTCCCTATATGACGGGGCAGACGCAAGGCAAGGAGAGCAGATCATGGGTGCGCGCCGCGTGTTCCGCCTGAGCGGGGCGGATGTCGAGGAGTTCCTTCAGGGATTGGTGACGAACGACCTGGCCGGGCTGGACCGGGGGTTGGTCTATGCGGCGATGCTGACGCCGCAGGGCAAGTATATTGCCGATTTCTTCCTGGTGCGCGACGGGCAGTCGATCCTGCTGGACGTGGCCGCCCCCTTGGCCGACGGGCTGGCCAAGCGGCTGGCCATGTACAAGCTGCGCGCCGATGTGAGCATCGCCGAGGCGGGCATCAACGTGCAGCGCGGCACCGGCCCCGCGCCCGAGGGTGCGATGGACGATCCCCGCCACGCGGCGCTGGGCTGGCGGCGCTACTCCGAGGCACCGGAAGGGGACGATGGCAGCGACTGGGACGCGATCCGGGTGACCCATTGCATCCCCGAGAGCGGCATCGAACTGACGCCGGACACGTTCATTCTCGAGGCCGGGTTCGAACGGCTGAACGGGGTCGATTTCCGCAAGGGCTGCTATGTGGGCCAGGAAGTCACCGCGCGGATGAAGCACAAGACCGAGCTGCGCAAGGGGCTTTGCCGGGTCGCGGTCGAGGGCGCGGCGCCCGTGGGCGAGCCGATCATGGCCGGCGAGAAACCCGCCGGCACGCTTTACACGCAGGCGGACGGCCAGGGGATTGCCTATCTGCGGCTGGATCGGGCAAAGGGAGAGATGCAGGCCGCCGAGGCGCGGGTGACGCGGGCCGACTGACCGACTGGCTTGTCGCTTGCTCGCCATGCGCGGGCCGCGCAACGATGCCGCCGGACCGTCAGCGAGGAACCGCACGCCATGTTTCAGCTTTACGCCACCATCTGGCGGGCCACCTGGCGGCGCCAGATCCTGCTGATCCTGCTGTCGGTCGGGATCGCCGCGCTGGCCGCCGCCCCGTTGCAGTTCCAGAAAGACATCATCAACGCCCTGGACGCGGAAGGAACCGACGCGGCCGGACTGATGAGGCTCTGCGCCGGGATGATGGGGGTGATCCTTCTGAGCCTGGGCCTGAAATGGCTGATGGGGTATCGCTCGGGCGTGCTGGGCGAGGACGTGACCCGGCGCCTGCGCGGCGTGATCGTGGGCGACGGGCTGCGCGAGGGTGGGCCGGACAAGGGCACCATGGCCGCCGCGGTGACCGCCGAGGCCGAGGAGCTGGGCCGTTTCACCGGGGCGGCGATCTCCGAGCCGGTGGTGCAGATCGGTACGCTGGTCAGCGTGGTGAGCTTCATCGCCGCCACGCAACCCCGGCTGGGCCTGCTGGCGCTGGCGATCATCCTGCCGCAGGCGCTGATCGTTCTGGCCACCCAGCCCAGGGTCAACGCGCTGGTCGCGCAACGGGTGCGCATCCTGCGCGAAAGCACCGGGCGCATCACGGGGTCGGACCTGGCGCTTGCCGCGCAACAGGTGCGCGACGAGTTCGACGCGATCTACGAGACGCGGCGGCGGGTGTTTCTATGGAAACTGTCGACCAAGTTCGTGCTGAGCACGATCAACGGCGCCGGCACGGTGGCGGTGCTGGGGCTGGGCGGGCTGCTCGTGCTTCAGGGACGCAGTAACGTGGGCACGGTGGTGGCGGCGACCTCGGGGCTGGCCCGGCTGAACGGGCCGACCACCTTCCTCATCGCCTTCTACCGGCAAGTCAGCGCGACACGGGTGAAATACGAGCTGCTGCGCGAGGTGGTCACGCCGCCCACCCGTGGCGCGGGCTGACCCTTCCCTTCGTCCGGCGCGCTCAGGCGCGCTCGGCGTATTCCATGGTTTCGGTGTTGACCACGATCGCCTCGTCGGGGCCGACAAAGGGCGGCACCATGACCTTGACGCCGTTGTCGAGCACCGCGGGCTTGAACGAGTTGGCGGCGGTCTGACCCTTTACCACCGGCTCGGTCTCGACCACCTGGCAGGTGACCTTCTGCGGCAAGGTCGCGTTCAACGCCTCGGTCTCGTGGAATTCCACGACGATCGTCATGCCAT
>DOIS01000032.1 GCA_003511785.1 Paracoccaceae bacterium | reverse complement strand
ACTTCTTCAGCAGCCTGCTAGGTCAGCCCGGCCCTTCCATCGGGCTGCGCAAGGCCGTGACGCTGGAGGCCGGGATCGCCATACCCCCAGATAGAATGAGGATGGTTTCTCCTCCACTCACTTGTGCCTCTTGTACCCGTGCATAGGTCTCGGCCGGCTCGCCCAGGACGAGCTCTCCGTCCACATAACTCTCGACGCTAAATTCATACACGCCTTCCGGCAGAGGAGCGCCTTGGTCATCGATCCCCTGCCACTGGAAAGGCTCGGCCGAAACCGGCAGGGCGATACGCTGAACTCGCTCACCCGCCTCGTCGCGCACGACCAGGTAGACCTCGTCGGACACCGAGGCCGGGTTTGGGGAAACCGTGATCGGCGCCCCGTTGAAATGGGCCGGCGCCATGGTTCGCGCCTCCATTCCGATCCAGCCCGCGAGACCGGTCATGTTCCCCGTCGAGGCTGACCCGTAGAGCGATCCAAGCAACTCGTTGGTTTGGACCTGCTGCTCAACCATCGAAAACTGGGCCAACTGGGCGGCGTATTGGGAGGAGTCGATGGGCTCCATCGGATCCTGATAGCGCGCCTGCGCAGTCAGCATGCGCAAGAAGGTTTGGAAGTCTGACGACAGAACCGGCTCTGCTGTGCCACCGGGCGATGTCGATGTGGCTGTGATGCCTGCCGATCCAACTATGGGCGATATGTTCATCATGGTAACTAGACTCTCAGATCGAGACCGCTCGTCGAGGTCCGCGGCGGTGGGGAAGAATCTGCTTCGGCAGCAGGCTCTGCCTGCTGGATCGCGTCGCCGTTCCGACTTCCGGGTAGGGAGGAATCGGCCTGCTGTTGCCCTGAGGGCTTGTCGCCCAAGTTCAGGGCTACTGTGCCAAAACCCTGCCGCCGGAATTCGTCGACAAGTTCCTGGGCATGGCGTCGGATCAGGTCCAAGGTCCCGTCGCGTTCGGCCTGAATCGAAATCACGGCCCCGGACTCTCCTTGTGCCAGGCACAGGCGGACCCGCCCCAATTCCTCGGGGTTGAGAGTAATCTCAAGAGCATGATCGGGATGACGTATCAAACCTTCCGCGGTCTGACGTATCATTGCCGTGGACAGGACAGCGGAGTGCCCCGTTCCGACAGCCGTCGGGACGGTGGCCTTTGTCTCTCCGGTGTGGGTCTTCGTGGGCATATGATCCGGCGCAACAAGGGCGTCCCCATCGGAAAGGCGTCCTGCGGCATCGAAGGTCTCACGCGCTTGAAGGAACGGATCGACGGAATGGCCTACCGGCATGGGAAAACCTCCGCGACTGTCAGGAGACGAGAAGCCCGTCGCACCAGGCTTCGGTGAGTTGGCCTTGTCTTCCGCCAGGGCTCTGGGCCATCCTTCTGCCCTGTGGGCCAAGTCTTTGGGATCGGCATGTTTGACGTCGATTGACGTTATGTTGACCAAAGAAGCTCTGACTTCGTGAGGTCGCACTTGTTTCTCGGCGACGAACACAGTTGGTTCCGGCTCCGACAACGAGGCCACCACTTTCCGAGAGGCCTCGGCCGGCATCAAGGCCTTTTGCACCTCCGGTACAATTGGCACCAGTATGGATACGGGCGTCGATTTCGCAGCCGTGCCAACCGGTGCAGGGCTCGAAGTCTCCAATACTGCTGGCTGAATTGTTTTTCTGGGCTCAGAGGCCTCCAGAGACCGTTCGGACTGGCCCACCATTGGAGAAGCGTATTGGGGCATGGCCGGTCGCATGCTTTCGAAAAGCGCTTGTTGGATGGACGGATTGGCACCCGATGCCATCTTCAGATCAGTGACGCGCTTCTCGACACCCATATCGCCCGCCCCGATGCGGGCAACCAACTCGCAGTCTTGGGCGCGAAGTGACATGCCACCGCGCGTTTCCGCATCTGCTCGGGCGTTTTGCCGAAACCCGGACCGGAGCGGAGGTAGACGGTCTTCGGAAGCGCCTCGCCCGGTGATCACTGGCTGCGTGCTCCGATCGGCAGACAATGCCGTTATCGGCTCATCCTTTTGAGGGACCGGAGGTTTAGACGAGGATTCAGCCGGCACGGCTGACCGGTTTGCGGTGTGACCGATGAGTGCATCATCCCTCGTACGCGAACCGGAACCCTTCTCGACGAAAGTAGTATGCGGGTCTGTACCGCCTCTCCTCGGATTCGCCTCCCCTCCCACAGAAAGAGAGTCTGCCGGTTGCAGACTAGCCAGACTGAATCCTCTCTCCTCAGAACGAAAGCCCGAATCATTTTGACCCGAAACAGTAGGACGGTGGGTCGATCCTTGGGCGACAACAGCAATAGAAAGCGGCCCGCCGTCATAGGAGGCGTCAATGCCGATTGTCGCCGCGTACCGTTCCAATGGCTTGGCACTCTCATCACCGCCGGGGCCTGGGCCGGGTTGGCCTTGCGCGTCTGGCCGCATGACCCCGTCCATTGTTTCTCGTGCCTTTTCATCCGACCCGGATGAACGGCCTGCGGATTCGCCCTCCAATTCGGGTTCTTCCCGTGCTGCGTTCGTCGTGTCTGGCGGTTCCTTATCCTTGGCGTCTACCAACCGGTCCCCCGATCGCGCGTTCGTCTGGTCCGGTTCAGTTCGCCCGACTTCAATCGATTGAAGGGCGACCAAAAAGCCCCCGCTCTCAAGGCGTCGCCGACCTGCCGCATACCCCTGACCTTCGGGAGCCGGCCCAAGTCCGGTGGCGATGTCGCAATATACCAGCATGAGTCCCCAGGGGTTGCTTTGTGTCCCCTCACTCTTCCCCAACGAGGTTGCGATTTTTTTAACTGCTCTCGGTCAACCTGAAGAAGTTCGCGTCAATTTTGAAAGAACCGACATGCACATTCCACCGATCACGCACACTCCCGCTGCGGCACGGCAAGAGGTGACGAACCACCGCCTACGCGAAGCCGCCATCGCACTCGAAGCCGGCTTTCTGACTGAAATGCTGAAATGCGCCAAGTTGGGCGAAGCCTCCTCATCCTTCGGAGGCGGCGCCGGAGAGAACCAGTTCTCGAGCTTCCTCGTCCGGGCGCAAGCCGATCAAATCGCCCGGTCGGGCGGCATCGGCCTTTCGGAAGCACTCTATCAATCCTTGAAGGCGGCACATGATGAGTAACTCAGCCAGTGCACTGGTCGATGCGCTCGACGAGGTTCTGGATCGCGAGCGGCTCGCCCTGACCTCTGGTCGACTGGATCAGGTCGAGCGGCTTATAGAGACCAAGGAACGTCTGGTCGATCAGCTGAACGGCGTCGGCGAAAAGGAGCCAGGATTGAGAGACCTTCGGGTCAAGGCAGAACGCAATCGGCTGCTTCTCGATAGCGCCATGCAGGGGATTCGGGGTGTCGCCGATCGACTCGCCGAGTTGCAGCGCGTCCGGCTCGGGACCGACACTTACGACCAGAATGGCCGAAAAGCACGGCTGCACGTCGCCGCTCCCCCGAAGCTCGAGAAACGGGCATGAAGACGCAAGTTTAACAAAATGCCTTGGTTTCCGGGATCGCCCTTTAGGATTCCCTTAGGAGACTCCCTCCATGGTTGCCTTGCACCCTCGATCGGGTGGCGCAGGATCGGCCGACAGGATCCTGCACGGGTCAGAAAGACTTTAGTCCGTCCAAAGGGGGCGGGATGAACCCGGGGCGGCAGAGCCGCTCCTCGACTGAAGGAACATGCTATGTCCAGCATTCTGACAAACAACAGCGCCATGGTGGCGCTGCAAACGCTTCAATCCATCAACAAGAACCTAGCGGGGGTCCAGAACGAGATCTCGACCGGCAAGCGGGTCTCATCGGCCAAGGACAACTCAGCGGTCTGGGCCATCAGCAAGGTCATGGAATCCGACGTCAAGGGCTTCAAGGCGATCTCCGACAGCCTCTCTTTGGGCGAGTCGACCGTAGCAGTGGCGCGCAACGCCGCGGAAACAGTGACCGATCTGTTGACGCAAATGAAGGGCAAGATCGTCGCGGCACAGGAGGACAATGTCGATCGGAGCAAGATCAATGCCGATGTCACCGCCCTGAAGGACCAGATCAACTCGGTCGTGTCCGCCGCCCAGTTCAACGGACTGAACCTGGTCGACGGGTCGGTGGCATCTGCCTCGGTTCTCGCGTCACTCGACCGGGACATCTCGGGCAACGTGACCGCCAGTTCGATCACGGTGGCCGCGCAGGACATGTCCACCGGGGCCTATGTTGCGAACGACATCTTCGGCCGTTCGGGCGGCATCCCTTCGACAAATGGCGATACCGTGGTCCTGTCGCTGGGCAACGGCGGCGGCACCGACCAGATCACCATCAACGATTCCGCAGGTTCTGCCTTTGCCGCAGGCGACAAGGTGAGCATGTCGGTCGGAGGGCAAACGGTGTCCTATACCGTGACCGCGGACGATGCCGCGGCCACGACCACCTCGGACATCGTGGCAGTCGCCATGAAGGAAAAGATCGACAGCCTTGGGATTGCCGGGCTCACGGTCGACTACGACAGCGGCTCGCCGGGCGGGCTTTCCTTTACCAATGCCGGCGGCACCGACCTGACCGTAACCGGACAGTTCACAAACGCCGGCTCAGGCGGGCTGGGCGCGATGGCCGGGATCGATGTTTCCACGGCTGGCGGCGCCACATCGGCATTGGCTGCCGTGGAATCGCTGATCGGAACGGCGATCGACGCCGCTGCTTCCTTCGGTTCGGTGGAAGGGCGCATCTCGATCCAGGCTGACTTCGTCTCGGGCCTGACCGACTCTCTGAAATCGGGAATCGGCGCGATGGTGGATGCAGACATGGAAGAGGCTTCGGCCCGCCTCCAGGCCCTCCAGGTGCAACAACAGTTGGGCGTTCAGTCCCTTTCGATCGCGAACCAGGCACCGCAGTCCATCCTGTCCCTGTTCCGCTGACCATAGAGATCCGGGGCGGATCGAACCGCCCCGGACCATACTGGCCGACGTTCTGACTTAGAAAAGGAAATGCCGTGAACGCCCTTTCCCAGGCCCAGCGCGCCTATGGTGCCACATCAGTCGCCACGCGGACCGACAGGAGTGTTGAATACGAAGCTGTCGCCCGCATCACAAGCCGGCTCCGCCGGGCCTCGAACCCGGGGGCCGAGGACTTCAACGCCCTCGCCGAAGCGCTTCATGATAACCAGAAACTCTGGACGATTTTCGCCACGGATGTCGCGGACGATGCGAATCCCCTGCCGAATGAATTGAAGGCTCGCGTGTTCTATCTGGCCGAGTTCACCAGCCAACATACAAGGAAGATCCTCAAGCGCGAGGCGAGTGTCACGCCTCTCCTGGACATCAATACCGCCGTTCTCCGCGGCCTCGGCAAGGGAGCGGAATGAGATGGGCGGACTGGTCCTGAAGCTCGCCCCCAAGGAGCGGGTGCTGATCAATGGCGCGGTGATCGAGAACGGAGACCGACGAGGGCGCCTACAAATCCTTACCCGCGAGGCGCATATCCTGCGGCTCCGCGATGCCATCCATCCCGACGATGCCACGACGCCGGTGCGCCGGGTCTGCTATGCTGCTCAGCTGATCCTGTCCGGAGACAGCGACCCGCAATCGGCGCGTTTGCCGCTTCTCAGAAGGATCGAGGAGTTGAGCCAGGTCTTCACAGATCCAGACAGCCGCGCCTCGTTGGCCGAGGCGACACAGGCGCTCATCGACGACCACCATTATCGGTGCCTCAAGGCGCTGCGCACGCTTCTTCCGCGTGAAGACCGGCTCTTTGCGGCCCGTGGAAAATGAGCTTCCGGCCGGTCCTGCTGCAATCGGGCCTGGCTGGCTGGGTTTTTCTGCAACGCACCTACGACAGTCAGATGACGGCTTTCAGGAAGGCACCTGCACGGCAGTCAGAAGCGGAGTACTTCACAGAAAACATAAAGAAGGCGTCTACGGCAGCCGACCTGGTGGCCGACCGTCGGCTTCTGAACGTTGCACTCAGGGCTTTCGGCTTGGGCGAGGATATCAATAACCGGGCCTTCATCCAGCGCATTCTCGAGGATGGTACGGCAAGCCCGAACGCCTTGGCAAACCGACTTACCGATAGCCGCTACAAGGCGTTAAGCGACGCATTCGGCTTCGGACCCGAGGCCATTCCGAGAACGCAGTTCACAGCGTTGATGGAAGAAGTCGTCGACAAGTACTGGACGCGAAGCTTCCAGGCTGCGGTTGGTGAACAGGACAACGATACCCGCATCGCCCTTTACGCCCAGGGCGCTCTTGCAGCCATCTCAGGCAATGGCGGAGGCGACACGGCTCAGTGGTTCACGGCCATAGGGGATCCGCCACTGCGCCAACTCTTCGAGACTGCTTTTGCCTTGCCGTCCTCTTTCTCCCAGATCGATCTGGACCGGCAACTGGAGGTGTTCCAAGACAAACTCCGCAGCCTGACGGGATCGGACCGCTTTGACCAGTTCGCCGAAGTGGGCCCGCGCGACCGGCTGATCTCGCGTTTTCTGGCGATGTCGCAGGTCAACAGCACGTCCTCCGTGATGTCGGGAGCCGCGACAGCCCTAACTCTGTTGGGAGCCCGCTGAAACCCCAACGCAGCGAGCAATGCCCGAAAGTTGG
>DOIS01000206.1 GCA_003511785.1 Paracoccaceae bacterium | reverse complement strand
TCAGCGCACCGGCCCCGATCAGGCAGTTCTTGCCGATCTTCGCGCCGTTGAGGATCGTGGCCCCCATGCCCACCAGCGTGTTGTCCCCGATCACGCAGCCATGCAGCATGACCTTGTGTCCGATCGTGCAATTCCGGCCGATCCGGAGCGGATAGCCCGCGTCGATATGCATCACGCAGTTCTCCTGCACGTTCGAGCCTTCGCCCACGCGGATCTCCTCGTGATCGGCGCGGATCGTGGCGCCGAACCAGACGCTGGCGCCGGCCTCGAGCACCACTTGGCCGATCAGGTTGGCATCCGGCGCGGCCCAGCTGTCGGGGTGCAGGTCGGGGGCGTGTCCATCCAGGGCGTAGAGTGTCATGTCATCTCCTCGAACTCGGTTTGCAGGGCGCGCACATGGCCGTTCAGCCAGGGCTGCTGTTCGCGGCGCATCCGCTCGGCGCCGATGATCGTGTGCAGCCGTGCCTCGGTGGCGTCCAGGTCGTCGTTGACCAGCACGTAATCATAGGCGCCCCAATGGCTGATCTCGTCCCAGCTCTTCTGCATCCGCTTGGCGATCACCTCCGGGGCGTCCTGGCCGCGGCTTTCCAGCCGGCGGCGCAGCTCGTGGATTGAGGGCGGCAGGATGAAGATCGACAGCGCGTGCTTGCCGAGGTCCGAGTTGCGGATCTGCTGCTCGCCCTGCCAGTCCACGTCGAAGAGCACGTCATGCCCGGCCTCGATGGAGCGTTTCACCGGCCCGGCGGGCGAGCCGTAGAAATGGCCAAACACATAGGCATGTTCCAGCATCTCGCCCTCGGCCACCTGTTTCTTGAACTCGGGCTCGGAGAGAAAGAAATACTCCCGCCCGTGTACCTCGCCGGCGCGGGGGGCGCGGGTGGTGGCCGAGACCGAGAAGGCCAGCTCGCCGTCCCAGTCCATCAGCCGCCGGGCCAGGGTGGATTTGCCCGCGCCCGAGGGCGAGGACAGGATGATCAGAAGGCCGCGCCGCTCTGCCATGTCAGTCTCCGGTTCATTCGATGTTCTGGACCTGCTCGCGCATCTGGTCGATCACCGCCTTCAGCTCCAGCCCCACGGCGGTCAGCTCGGCATGTTGCGACTTGGCGCAGAGCGTGTTGGCCTCGCGGTTGAATTCCTGCATCAAGAAATCCAGCTTGCGCCCCACCGCGCCGCCGGTCTCCAGCAGGGCGCGCGCGGCGCCGACATGGGCGCGCAGGCGGTCGATCTCCTCGGTGATGTCGGCCTTGACCGCGATCAGCGCCAGTTCCTGCGCGACCCGGTCGGGGTCGGCCGCAGGCGCGCCCTCCATCACCCGCGCGAGGTTGGCGCGCAGGGTCTCGGCCATCGCCGCACGGCGCGTCTCGGCCAAGGCCGCCGCGCGCTCGGTGAGCGCCTCCATCTGCGCCAATTGATCGGCCAGCACCCCGGCCAGCGCCGCGCCCTCGGCTTCGCGCATCTCCTGGAAAGCGGCCAGCAGAGGCGAAAACTCGCGTTTCAGCTGTGCCACCAGCGGGGCGGGATCGTCGGCGCCGGCGCCCGGCTCGAGAAGTCCGCGCACGGCCAGCAGGTCGCTCGCCCGCGACGGCGCCAGGTCCAGGCCGCGCGCCATCGCCTCGGCCTCGATCGCTGCCAGCGCGTCCAGCGCCGGCCCGAGCGCAGCCCTGTTCAGCGCCAGTGGCGAGGCCTCCTCGCTGCGGGACAGGCGCAGCGAGAGGGTGACGTTGCCCCGCGCCAGCGTGCGGCCCAACTCGCTCCGCAGCGCAGGCTCCAGCCCCTCCAGCCAATCGGGCAGCCGCAGCCTGAGGTCCAGCCCCTTGCCGTTGACGCCGCGCAGCTCCCAGGCCCAGGTAAACGGCCCCTGCCCGCCCTTGGCCGAGGCAAAGCCGGTCATGGATCGGATCATTGCGGGGTCTCCTGCCTTGTCGCCGCTGTCGCGGCGCACCTAATGCCATCGGCGCACGCAGGGCAACCCCGCTGCGCGCCCGCGCCGGTTAACCAACGGTTAAGGAAATCCTCCCAATTCGCCCGGATCGAAGGCATGTTAACACTTGGGTAAGCATTCTGAAGCAGCCTTAACCAGTCCGGGCGGACGGACCCGAAGGACGGCAGCAAGGATGCGGGGCACGCGCAAGACAGCAAATGGATGGAGTCATGAGTGAGCCACATCAGGACAGATCGTCCGAAAACGTGATCCGCCTGGACCGGGCGCGCGCGGCGCGCCGAGGCCCGGAGGCCGGACCGGGCCTGTCCGCCCTGCGCCAGGCCGAAGGCTATTGGACCGCGCTCTGCCGGGACGGCGAGATCCCGCGCCGGTCCCGCATCGACCCGCGCGGGATCCAGAACATCCTGGGCCAAGCCTGCATCCTGGAACGCATCGCGCCGGGCCTCGCGCGGTTCCGCCTGGCGGGACACGATCTGACCGACCGGGCGGGCATGGACCTGCGCGGCATGCCGCTCAGCTGCCTGTTCACGCCCGCCGCGCGCCAACCGCTGGCCGAGGCGCTCGAGCATCTGTTCGCGGCGCCCGCGGTGGTCGAACTGTCGCTCAGGGGCGAAAGGCGCCTTCTGCACCGCGCGCCCGGCGCCCGGCTGCTGCTGCTGCCGTTGCGCGGCGATGCCGGGGACGTCACCCGCGCGCTGGGGGTGCTGGTCTGCGACCCCGAGCCGCCCGCGCGCGGCCCGCACCGTTTCGACTTGGCCGACATCGCCCTGCGCCCAGTGCGCGCGCGGCCTCGGGCCCGCCGGGAACGTGGGGCACTCCCGGCGCTCAGCCTGGTGACCTGACGCCCGATCTTCCTCTTGCGGGAAATACTTCGGGGGAGTCGCGCGCAGCGCGACCGGGGGCAGAGCCCCCGCCGAAATCATGGAATGCGCCGAAGGCGCGCCGCCGATCCGCGAGACGCGGGGCGCGTCTAGCCCGCCGCGCGATCCTGGCGCGTCTCGCGGAACCGGGTCAGCTCCTCGGCCACTAGGAAGGCCAGTTCGAGCGACTGGCTGGCGTTCAGGCGCGGGTCGCAGGCGGTGTGATAGCGGTCGCTCAGATCCTCTTCGGTCACCGCGCGCACGCCGCCGGTGCATTCGGTTACGTCCTGCCCGGTCATCTCGAAATGCACACCGCCAGGCACCGTCCCCTCGGCGGCATGAACGGCGAAGAACTCGCGCACCTCGCGCAGCACGCTGTCGAAGGGGCGCGTCTTGTAGCCGGTGGAGGACTTGATCGTGTTCCCGTGCATCGGGTCGCAGGTCCAGACCACCTTGGCGCCCTCGGCCTCGACGGTGCGGATCAGGCGCGGCAGGTGCTCGCCCACCTGCCCCGCGCCGAACCGCGCGATCAGGGTCAGGCGCCCGGCCTCGTTCTCGGGGTTGAGCTTTTCGAGAAGCCGCTTGAGGTCGTCGGAGGTCATCGACGGCCCGCATTTCAACCCGATCGGGTTCAGAACGCCGCGCGCATACTCCACATGCGCCCCGTCGGGCTGGCGCGTGCGGTCGCCGATCCAGATCATGTGCCCCGACCCCGCCAGCCAGTCGCCCGAGGTCGAGTCGAGACGCGTCAGCGCCTCCTCGTATTCCAGCAGGAGCGATTCGTGGCTGGTGTAAAACTCGACGGTCGAGAACTCGTGCGTGGTGTTCGCGGTGATCCCCGCCGCAGCCATGAAGTCGATCGTGTCCTGGATGCGCGCGGCGATGGCCGAGTATTTCTCGAAGGCCTGCTCGCCGGTGAAGCCCAGCGTCCAGGCATGGACCCGGCTCATGTCCGCGAAACCGCCGGTGGAGAAGGCGCGCAGCAGGTTCAGCGTCGCCGCGGCCTGGGTGTAGGCCTGCAACATCTTGGCCGGATCGGGGATGCGCGCCTCGGGGGTGAAGTCCAACTCGTTGATGATGTCACCGCGATAGCTGGGCAGCTCGACGCCGCCCACGGTCTCGGTCGGCGCGCTGCGCGGCTTGGCGAACTGGCCGGCCATGCGGCCCACCTTGATGACCGGCACCTTGGCGCCGTAGGTCAGCACCATGGCCATTTGCAGCATGATCTTGAACGTGTCGCGGATGCCGTCCGCGCTGAACTGCTCGAAGCTCTCGGCGCAATCGCCGCCCTGGAGCAGGAACGCCTCGCCCCGGGCCGCCGCGCCCAGGTGTTTCTTGAGCCGCCGCGCCTCGCCGGCGAAGACCAGCGGCGGATACTGCGACAGCTGCGCCTCGACCGCGGCCAGGGCGTCCGGGTCGGTATAGTCGGGCATCTGCACCCGGGGTTTGGCGCGCCAGTCGGATTTCTGCCACTCGCTCATCGTTCTCGTCTCTCCGCCAGTGTAATCAGGGGCCTTCTATACAAAAGCCGCCGCCCCGTGGCCATATCCGATTTCGGCGCCCTTGACGCGGGCAAGCCGGTCTGCCCAAGGTGCTGGGCAAGGCGTTCCCGCGATGCGTGCGGCGGTCGGGGGCGCGGAGAAGAAGGATGGCCCGCGCATGACCGAAACCCGCCAGATCGTCGAGGTCGATCCCGGGGCCAAGCCGCGCCGGTTCGTCTTCGTGCCGCTCGAGAATTTCTCGCTGCTGTCCTTTTCCTCGGCCCTGGAATGCCTGCGCATCGCCAACCGCATGTCGGGGCGCACGCTCTATACCTGGACGCTTCAGGGCGAGGGCGGTGGCATGATCTCCTGCTCGGCGGGTACCAGTTTCCAGCTCGACGGCGATCTGGGCGATCTCGCGCGCGACGACACGATGCTGATCTGCGGCGGGATCGATGTGCAATCGGCCACCACCAAGCGGCTTCTGGGCTGGATCCGGCGCGAGGCGCGCAAGGGGCTGGTCATGGGCGGGCTCTGCACCGCCGCCTTCACCCTGGCCAAGGCGGGGCTTCTGGACGGCAAGCGCGCCACGATCCACTGGGAGAACGCCGACAGTTTCACCGAGGCCTTCGACGAGGTGACGCTGACCAAGTCGGTCTTCGTGATCGACGGCAACCGGATGACCACCGCCGGGGGCACCTCGTCGATCGACCTGATGTTGCAGATCATCGCCCGCGATCATGGCGAGGAGCTGGCCAACGCGGTGGCAGACCAGATGATCTATTCCTCGATCCGCACCGACCAGGACCCCCAGCGGCTGAGCGTGCCGACGCGCATAGGCGTGCGCCATCCGAAGCTCTCCCAGGTGATCCAGATGATGGAGCAGAACATTGAGGAGCCGATCAGCCCCTCGATCCTGGCCGAGCGGGTGGGCATGTCCACGCGCCAGCTCGAACGGCTTTTCCGGCGCTATCTCAACCGCTCGCCTAAGCGGTATTACATGGAGCTGCGCCTGCAAAAGGCGCGCAACCTGCTGATGCAGACCGATATGAGCGT
>DOIS01000156.1 GCA_003511785.1 Paracoccaceae bacterium | reverse complement strand
TCGTGCCGGCCGGTCGGGACATCTACATCCGCGCCGGGTGCTATGCCTGCCACAGCCAGATGATCCGCCCGATGCGCGACGAGGTCGAGCGTTACGGCCACTACAGCCTGGCGGCCGAGCGATGTATGACCACCCGTTCCAGTGGGGCTCGAAGCGGACCGGGCCCGACCTGGCCCGCGTCGGCGGCCGCTATTCGGACGAGTGGCACGTCGATCACCTGCGCGACCCGCAATCGGTGGTGCCGGAATCGATCATGCCGAAATACGGTTATCTCGAGCGGACCATGCTCGACGGCCAATATGTCGGTGACCTCATGGCCACCAACGCGATCGTCGGCGTGCCCTATACCGAGGAGATGATCGAGAACGCCCGGACCGACTTCCTGGCCCAGGCCGACCCGGACAGCGACTTCGACGGGCTGCTGGAACGCTATGATGGCAACGTGAACGTGCGCAATTTCGACGGCCAGCCCGGGGTTTCCGAGGCCGACGCGCTGATCGCCTACCTGCAAATGCTGGGCACGCTGGTCGATTTCTCGACCTTCACCCCGGCGGCCAGCCGGTAAGGGGGAGGCATGGAGGAATACACCTTTCTCAGGCAGTTCGCCGACAGCTGGATGCTGCTTGCGCTGTTTCTCTTCTTCATCGGAGTGATCGTCTGGGTGTTCCGGCCCGGCAGCAGCAAGAAGTATCGGGATACCGCGAATATCCCCTTCCGGCACGAGGATGCGCCCGCACCGCGGGACGATGACAAACCCGCCGCAAAGGAGGCGCGGAAATGACCAAGAAATCGGAAATCAAGAAAGGGGATCCCGAAACCACCGGCCACAGCTGGGACGGTATCGAGGAATTCAACAATCCCCTGCCGCGCTGGCGGGTCTGGGTGTTCTACCTAACCATCATCTGGGGCATCGGCTATACCATCGCCTACCCGGCCTGGCCGGGGATCCAGTCCTCGACCGCAGGTCTGCTGGGCTGGTCCACCCGGGCCAACGTCGCGGCCGACATCGCCGCGGTGGACGAGGCCAACGCGCCGATCAACGAGCGGCTCGCCTCGGTCGAACTGACCGAGATCACCGCCGACCCCGAACTGTCGGGCTATGCCACCTCGGCCGGCGCGGCCGTGTTCCAGACCTGGTGCGCACAGTGCCACGGCTCGGGCGCGGCGGGGGGCAAGGGCTACCCCAACCTGCTGGACGACAGCTGGCTCTGGGGCGGCACGATGGAGGACATCCATTACACCATCACCCACGGCATCCGGAACGAGGACGACCCGGACGCGCGCTGGTCCGAGATGCCCGCCTTCGGCCGTGACGAGCTGCTGGAAGAGCCGCAGATCGAGCAGGCGGTGAACTACGTGATGTCGCTTTCGGGCGAGCCGCGGGATGCTTCCCTGGTCGAGGCCGGCGAGCAGGTCTACCTGGACAACTGCGCCGCCTGTCACATGGATGACGGCACCGGCGACTACTTCCAGGGGGCGCCCAACATCTCGGATGCGATCTGGCTCTATGGCGGCGACTACGAGTCGCTCTACGACACGATCTACAACAGCCGCTTCGGCGTGATGCCGCCCTGGTCGGAAGAGGCCAGTCCCGCCGGCCGTCTCAGCGAGGCCGAGATCCGCGCCGTGACCGCCTATGTCCACCAGCTGGGTGGCGGCGAGTAACCGCACGGCCGGACGACAGGACCCGAACGGGCCGGAGGCGAAAGCCCCCGGCCCGTTTTTTGTTTCAGCGCCGAAAAATCGCGCTGACGTGAGGGGAATTTGATTTCTGTCAAAGGCCGCGCCGCGCCGGGCTGGCAGTCTGCTCCCAACGGCTCTTCCCACCGGACCACGGGAGGGGCCGGGCAATTCCCACCATCCCGCGTGCGGGGGTGGGTCAAGGCGTCGGCTTTTCGATCTGTTCGCGCGTTTCCTGAAAAGCCGGCGCCTAATTTTGCCTCTCCCTTGAGCGTGTTCCCCGTGGCGTTCCAACGGGTTGCGACCGATCGCCGCCATGGCCCGACGTCCTCGAGTAAACATGCTTCTGTGATACGCTTTTTGACCCAAATCAAGGTTGCGCAGGTCCGCTTCTGTGACAACGCGATCAAACATCCCCTTATCGGAGCACGTCCGTGAGTGATTCCGATTCCGTCCCCCTTTACGCCGCACGAGAACCGATCTTTCCGAAACGGGTCTCGGGTCGGTTCCGCAACCTGAAATGGATCATCGTGATCGTGGCGCTGGGCATCTACTACGTCACGCCCTGGCTTCGCTGGGATCGCGGTTCCAGCCTGCCCGACCAGGCGGTGCTGCTCGATCTCGCCAACCGGCGCTTCTATTTCTTCTGGATCAAGATCTGGCCGCATGAATTCTATTTCGTGGCGGGCCTGCTCATCATGGCGGGTCTGGGGCTCTTTCTGTTTACCTCGGCGCTGGGCCGGGTCTGGTGCGGCTATGCCTGTCCCCAGACCGTCTGGACCGACCTCTACATGGCCGTCGAACGCTGGGTCGAGGGCGACCGCAACGCGCGCCTGCGCCTGCACCGCCAGAAAAAGCTCGATTTCCGCAAGGTGCGGCTGCGGGTCACGAAATGGGTGCTTTGGCTGCTGATCGGCCTGGCCACCGGCGGGGCCTGGGTGTTCTATTTCGCGGATGCGCCGACCCTTGCGCGGGACCTTGTGACTGGCAACGCTCATCCGGTCGCCTATACCACCATGCTGGTTCTGACCGGCACGACCTTTTTCTTCGGCGGGTTCGCGCGAGAGCAGATCTGCATCTATGCCTGTCCGTGGCCGCGAATTCAGGCGGCGATGATGGACGAGGACACGATCACCGTGGGCTACCGCGAATGGCGGGGCGAGCCGCGCGGCAAGGGCAACGTGCGCCGTGCCAAGCAGGCGCAGGCCGCCAAGGCCGAGGCCACGACCGCCTTTGCCGGCCCTGAAGAGGGGCCCGGCGGCGCGGTCTATCCCGCCACGCCCTATCCTTCGAAGGAGAAGCAGCTGGGCGGCGACATCCCCGCCGGGGCCGATGCCGGGCCGGGCGACTGCATCGACTGCATGGCCTGCGTCAATGTCTGCCCGGTGGGCATCGACATCCGCGACGGCCAGCAACTCGAATGCATCACCTGCGCGCTGTGCATCGACGCCTGCGACGAAATCATGGAGAAGATCGGCAAGCCGTGCGGGCTGATCGACTACATGGCGCTGTCGGACGAGCCGGCCGAGCGCGCGGGCAAGCCGCCCAAGAACATCTGGAAACACATCCTGCGCCCGCGCACGATCATGTATACCGCGCTGTGGTCGCTGGTGGGCATCGGGCTTGTCTTCGCGTTGTTCATCCGTCCCGATATCGAGATGACCGTCGCGCCGATCCGCAACCCCACCTTCGTGACCATGTCCGACGGCACGATCCGCAACGCCTATGACGTGCGGCTGCTGAACAAGCATGGCGAGCCGCGCCAGTTCCGCCTGTCGTTGGTGGGCGACCCGGCCCTGCGGCTGCAACTCGAGGGCACACCGTATGAATCGGTCGAGGTGCCCGCGGACACGCAGCTGTTGCAGCGGCTCTATGTCATGGCGGCGCCGGGCTCGGATCCCGCCAACTCGGAACGCACCGAGATCCGGCTCTGGGTCGAGGATCTGACCAATGGCGAACGCGCCTTCAAGGACACCACATTCAATGGCAGGGAGAACTGAGCCAATGAGCGAACGCAAATTCACCGGGCGCCACGCGCTGATGATCTTCGTCGGGGCCTTCGGCATCATCTTCGCCGTGAACTTCGCACTGGCCTATAACGCGGTGGCCACCTTCCCGGGGCTGGAGGTCAAGAACTCCTATGTCGCGAGCCAGCAATTCGACGACAAGCGCGCGGCGCAGGAGGCCCTGGGCTGGACCGTGAACGCCAGGGCCACGGGCGGGCAGGTGATCCTTGCGATCACCGATACCACCGGCGCCCCGGTCCAGGTCGAGACGCTGGATGCCACGCTGGGCCGGCCCACCCATACCAAGGACGACATGCGTCCCGATTTCCGCTTCGACGGCACCGCCTATGTGGCACCGGCCGAGCTGGCGGGAGGCAACTGGAACATCCGCATGAAGGCGCAGGCCGCCGACGGCACGCCCTTCGAGCAGCGCGTCGTCTTCTACGTGAAGGGCTGACCCCGCGATGACCGCGCATATGCGCCCTCCGGCCGCCGCCTGCCCGGGCTGCATCGCAGCCCCGGCCG
>DOIS01000158.1 GCA_003511785.1 Paracoccaceae bacterium | reverse complement strand
CTCAGGCGAAATTCCGGCTGGATCAGTGAACTGCTAGATCGTATCGTCTTGCTTGTGGCATATCCTTTTCCCTTCGGGAATCGCGGCATGTGAACACCGCCATGATATGCCACCCAATCATCCCATCACCAACTTTCGGGCATTGCTCGATCATCTGTGCCTCGCTGGCCTCCGGGCGGCCATAGAGGATGTTGTCGCGCACCGAGCGATGCAGCAGCGCGCTGTCCTGCTGCACCATGCCGATCTGGCGGCGCAGGCTGGCCTGGGTGACATGGGCGATGTCCTGCCCATCGATCAGAATGCGGCCCTGTTCCGCATCGTAGAACCGCAAAAGCAACTTCACCAGCGTGGACTTGTCCGCCCCCGAACGTCCGATCAGCCCGACCTTCTCGCCCGGCGCGATGGTCAGGTCGATCCGGTCCAGCCCTCCGGCCCCGCGCCCGTAATGGTGCGACAGGCCCTGCAACTCGATGCGCCCCTCGCGGAACGCAAGCGGTCTCGCCTCCGGCGCGTCCACCAACTCGATGGGTTGGGCGATGGTCTCCATCCCCTCGGCCACGACACCCAGTTGCCGGAAGAAGGTGGTCAGCGCCCACATGATCCAGCCGGTCATCCCGTTCAGACGCAGGGTGAGCGCCGAAGCCGCCGCAACCGTGCCGACCGACGCCGTGCCCTGCATCCAGAGCCAGATTGCCCAGCCGACCACGCTCACGATCAAGAGACCGTTCAACGTGACCAGCGCCACGTCCATGATGGTGAAGATCCGCATCTCAGCCCGGAAGGTGCGGCGGCTCTCCTCGATCGCCTCGCGGGCATAGGCCATCTAGCGGTCGTCATGGGCGAACATCTTGACCGAGTGGATATTGGTATAGGCATCGACCACACGCCCCGTCACGGTCGAGCGCGCGTCCGAGGCCGCCTTGGACGCCGGACCGACCCGCTTGATCGTCCAGCCGGTCAAAAGCGCGTAAAGCGCGAACCAGATGGTCAGCGGCACCAGCAGCCTGGGATCGGCGGTCATCAACAGAATCCCCGCCCCAATCAGATAGGCCAGGGCAAAGGACAGCGCGTCGAACACCTTGAACACCACCTCGCCCGCCGCCGGCGGGGTTTGCATGATCCGGTTGGCGATGCGTCCGGCGAAATCGTTCTCGAACCAGCCGACCGATTGGCGCAGCACGTGGTTATGCGCGCGCCAGCGGATCAGCGTGCCGAAATTGGGCAGGATCGCGTTGTTCAGGATCAGCACATCCAGCGCCTGGATCAGCGGGCGCAGAAACAGAACGAATAGCGCCAGCGCGATCAGCTCGGCCCCGTGCTCGGCCCAGACCTGGCCCGGGTCGTCGCCCAGCAGGTCCACCACCCGGCCCATGTAGTAGATCAGCCCGACCTCGATCGCCGCCACCACCACCGACAGCAGCCCCGCCCAGATGAAAACACGGCGGAACGGCCCGGAATACCCCCTGAGAAAGGGCCAGAGCCGCGTCGGCGGCACATCCTCGGTCGCGTAGTCGCAATAGGGGTCGATCAAGTTTTCGAAACGGCGGAACATGGCGGAGGCTTTCGCGCGGCGGTCGCGCGGATCATAGGGCGGCCGCGCCAAAGTGCCACCCCCGGGCTAGTCCGCCCGTTCCAGGAGCGCCGCCCGATCGAGCGCGAAACCCGAATCGATCCAGAGCTGTTCCAGCCGCGCCAGCTCTTGCCCCAGCGCCGGGCCGGTGAACCGCGGCATCAGGTCGGCGGGCTTCAGCGGGAACCGTGCCGCCGCGCCGCGCGCGATCTGTTCCGCCGCCTCCGCCTCCCAGGGCGCGCCCAGAAGCGCAAGGCGCAGCAACAGCGCGTCGCGGGCGGCCGTTTCGCCCAGGCGATAGCCCATCGCAGCGGGCCCGTCGCCCTCTCCGGCGGCCTGCGTCATCTGCGCCACGCTGCGCACCTGCGCCTTGCTCAGCCGCAAGGCCTCCTTCGCATCCACCCCGCCCAGCGCCGCCAACCGGCGCAACGGGTCGGGGGCGGCCCCTGCGTCGCCCTCCAGATGTACCAAAGGGGCCAAGGCGGTGTCATCGGCACCCGGCAGAAACTGCCCCAGCGCCCCGGTCGAGCGCATCGCCGCCACGGCGGGCGCCGGGTCGGGCGCGGCCAGCAGCTTGAGCATCTCGTGGCCCACCCGCTCGTGGCTGAGCCGCGAGAGCCCGTCGAGATTGCTGGCGATGGCATCCAGCGCCTCCGCGTCAAACCCCGCCGCATCGTCGCCATACCAGGCATGAAATCGGAAATAGCGCAGCGAGCGGAGGTAGTCCTCGCGGATGCGGTCCGAGCCCCGGCCGATGAAACGCACCCGGCGTGCGTGCAGGTCGGGTAGCCCTCCCAACGGGTCCAGAACCGTGCCATCGGGGCGGGCATAGATCGCGTTCATGGTGAAATCGCGCCGTGCCGCGTCGTCCTCGACACAGGACGAATAGGCAACCGTCGCGCGCCGCCCGTCCGTGTCGACATCGCGGCGGAAGGTGGTGATCTCGTGCGGGATGCCGCCCTGCACCAGCGTGACGGTGCCGTGTTCGATCCCCGTGGGGACCGCCTTGATCCCGGCGGCGCGGGCAAGCTCCATCACCCGTTCAGGCACGGCATCGGTCGAGATGTCGATATCGCTGACCGGCGCGCCCAGCATCGTGTTGCGCACGCATCCGCCGACAAACAGCGCCTGGGCGCCCGCTTCGGTCAGCACGCGACACACCTCCTGCGTGGCCGGCACGTTGAGCCATTCGGCCCGCAGCCGCGTCATTGGCCCATCCTTTCGGCAAGTTCACGCAGCATTCGCGCGGTGGCGCCCCAGATGTAATAGGGACCGTAGGGAACCGTGAAGTAATGCCGCCGCATCCCGCGCCGGCGCCGCGACTCTACGATGTAATGCGACGGTGTCATCACGTGGCCGAAGGGCACGGAAAAGACCTCCTCGACCTCGCCGGGCTCTGCCACCGGATCGAACTCCGCCTCGATCACCGCCACAACGGGCGTGACCGTGAAACCCGTGACGGTCTCATGCGCGGGCAAGGCGCCCAGAACGCGCGGCAGACCGCGTGGCAGGCCGATTTCCTCCTCGGCCTCGCGCAGGGCGGCGGCAGTCACGTCGGCGTCGCCCTCGTCCTGCTTGCCGCCTGGAAAGGCAATCTGGCCGGGATGATGCTTCAACGCCGAGGATCGCTTGGTCAGGATCAGCCGCGCCTCGTTCCCCGTGACCCAGACCGGCACCAGCACACCGGCCGGGCGCAGTCGCCGGCCCTCGGGCAGGCGCACATCCGGGTTCAGGTCGAAATCCGACGACCCGCCCCCCGGGCGGGCCAGCGCGGCGCGCAGCCGGGCCTCGAGATCCGCAGCCTCAGTCGTCACCGGCCTTGTCCGAACCGTCCGGGTGGCGTTCCGCCTCGAAGCCCAGCGTCAGCGGATCGAGATCGTAATGCGCCCCGCAGAACTGGCAATCGGCGGTGACGCGGCCCTCCTCGGTGGTCATCTTCTCGATGTCGCCAGCGGAATAGATCGACAGGCTTTGCCGAACGCGCTCCTCCGAGCAGGTGCAGCCGAAGCGCACCGCCTGGGCGTCGAACACGCGCGGCACCTCCTCGTGGAACAGGCGCAAGAGCAGGTCGGTGGGCGGCACCGAGGGGCCGATCAGCTCCATTTTCTCGACCGTGTCGAGCAGGATGTTGACCCGGTTCCAGTTCTCGCCATCCTCCCCATCCAGCAGGTCGTCGGCGCGCAGAACGCCCCCCTCGCCCGGACCGCTGGCGACGAAGGGCGAGGCCTTGGGCAGTTGCTGCAACATGATGCCGCCGGCGCGCCAATGAGCCCCCTGTCCCGGCTGCGAGGACAGCCCGAAGCTCAGCGAGAAGCGCGTGGGCAGCTGCTCGGATTGCGCGAAATAGTCCTGCGCGCAATCGCTGAGGTTTTCCCCCACCAACAGCGTGATGCCCTGATAGGGCGTGGTGCCCTTGCCCTGGTCGATCAGGATCGCGAAATAGCCCTCGCCGATCTGGTCGAAGGGCGCGCCTTCGGTCAGCCTCTCGCGGTCATAGCTGGCATAGGCCCGGATGCGTGCCGGCTGGCCCTCGGCCTCGGGGGCGAAATAGTCGGTGGCGATCATGCGCACCGGTCCCTTGGACTGCACCTGAAGCGACAGTTTCCAGCGCAGTTTCACGGTCTGCCCGATCAGCGCGGTGAGCAGCGTCATCTCGGCCACCAGCGCCTCGACCTGGGGCGGGTAGTCGTGTTGTTTGAGGATCCCGTCTAGCACCCCGTCGAGACGCGCGACGCGCCCCCGGATGTCCGAGGCGTCAAGCTGGAAGGGCAGGACGGTATCGTCCCACGCGAGTTTCGAGCCGATGTTCATGGGGTTTCCTTACACGCCTGAGCTTGGCATACCGCGCCAATATAGTCAGGGCAAGCAAGGTTGAAAGGGCGCGGCCATGATCAGGCGATTCGGAGAGCCGCCCGAGCCGGGCCGCCGCTATGTCCGGCGGCCGGGGGTTTACGCGCTGTTGCCGCGGCGCGGCCGACTGCTCCTGACGTTGCAGGAGGCGCCGGGGCCGGACCTGCAATTGCCGGGCGGCGGGATCGAACCCGGCGAGGCGCCGATCACGGCGCTGCACCGGGAGGTCTTCGAGGAAACCGGCTGGCTGGTGGCCAAGCCGCTTCGCGTCGGGGCGTTCCGACGCTTCGCCTATATGCCGGAATACGATCTCTGGGCCGAAAAGCTCTGCACCATCTACATCGCGCGTCCGCTGCGGAGGCTGGGTCCGCCGGTGGAACCGGGGCATAGCGCGCTGTGGATGGACACGCACGCGGCGGCGAAAGCGTTGGGCAACGCCGGAGACCGGCATTTCGCGGAACAGGTGCTCAGACACGCGGTGGGGTGAGACGTTTAACTCGAAGGCCGAAACGCGCAGCGGGACAAACCCACCCTTCCCCGTTCGGGTCAGTCCCCGCCCCCGGTGGCAGCACCCTCAAGCCCGCCGAAATTCGAGCAACGCCGCCGACACATCGTCCTCCAACCCCGCCTCGGTGTCCATTATGGCCGTGAGGTTCCAGAACAGATCGTCGAGAAATTCTGATCCCTGTTGCCCGTGATCGGATTGCGCCACCAGGTCGATCAGGCCCTCGGGCTCCAGCATGGCGCCGCCCTGCAGGCGGCATTCGGTGAACCCGTCGGAGTAGAGCAGCAGCCGGTCGCCATGGTGCAACTGCACCTCGAACTGTTCGAACGCAAGATCGGGAAGCAGGCCGATCGGTGGCCCGCCCTGGCCAAGGTATTCGCGGTACCCGCCCCGCCGCAGGATCAGCGGATGCGGGTGGCCGCACTGCACCATCTGCACCAACCCGGAGTCCAGGTCCGCCATGGCATAGACCATAGTGAAATACTCCTCGATCCCCGTGTCCTCCATGAGCCGGGCGTTCAGGCGTTCGGCCACCTCACGCGGCGGGCGCAGCCCGTAGAACTCATACTGCTTCTGAATCATCGCCACGTTTTCGTTGAAATGGTTGCCGGAAAGATACCCACCCAACCGGGCGGTCATCATTGCCGAGGTGATCCCGTGGCCCGAAACGTCGATGCAGTAGAACCCGACCCGATTGAGCCCGGGCGAGAACATCCCCACCAGGTCGCCGCCGATGTGACCGCATGGCTTCAGAAGCAGGCTGATGCGCGAGGCGCCGAACGCCCGGCTGCGTTCGGGCACCAGGGATTTCTGGATGTTCTTGGCCTGGATCAGGTCCTGGTCGATCTTCTCGTAGGCCGTCTGCAACCGGCTGAGGGTTTCGGTGATCACCTGGTTCTTCTCGCTGAGTTGACGTTGCATCGCCACGATCCGGTCGCCGGCGGCGATACGCGCGCGCAACTCGCCGGGATTGACCGGCTTGGTGAGGAAATCGTCGGCCCCGGCGTCCAGCCCATGGGCGATCTCGACCTTCTCGCTCTTGGAGGTGAGCAGGATGAAATAGCCGTAGCCCTCGCGCGGCAGGGCGCGAAAGGCCCGGGCGAAATCCGGCCCGCTCATCCCCGGCATGACCCAGTCGCTGATCACCAGGTCCGGCGGGTCGGTGGCGCAAATCTCCAGCGCGCTCTGCCCATCCGCGGCCTCGATCGTGCGCAGCCCCATGCGCCGCAGCACGCTGACCAGGATACGCCGCTGCAACCGGCTGTCATCGACCACCAGCACGCGCGCGATCGAGCGCGGGCCGGGCAAACCCGAGTCGGCGGCAGGGTCGGGGCGCGAAATCATGGGCCAGGCGTTCCATCGGTTGCTGATCAGGCAAGAGGTTGCGCCACCTCCCTTAAGACCCGATGAATCCTAAAGCTTTAGACTTTCAAAACCGCCACTTAACCTCCTGTTTACACCTCCGGCGCTACCCCGGATCGCGTGGGGGCGCATGAAGCGCATGGGTGATGACATGATCGACTGGTCGCGTGTCAGCGAGTTGAGAGACGAAGTGGGAGAGGAGGATTTTGCCGAGGTGGTGGACCTCTTCCTAGAAGAGGTCGAAGAGGTAATCGGAGAACTGCCGGCCCTGCCGGACGACCAGAGCGTGATGCAGCATCTGCATTTCCTGAAGGGCAGCGCGCTGAGCCTAGGGTTTGCGGGGTTCTCGGACCGCTGCACGCAGGCCGAACGGGCCTGTGCCGCCGGTGTCCTGACCCCAGAAGAGCTGGCCGCGGTCCAGGACTGCCATGCCGCGTCCAAGGCCCTGTTCCTGCGGGAAAAAGACGCACGGATCGCGGCCTGACCCTAGACCAGCTTGTAAAAATCCTCGGGCCGTGCCGAGCCGAATTCGCGCAGGGCAGCCGCCCGCAGCCTGCGCATTCCGTCCAGCCATTTCTGGCGATCCGTTCCGCGCAGCGCGGCGTACTCCTGCACCTCGGGATGGGTCAGGATCAGGAACCGCTCCGCCGCGATGCCTTCCAGGATCGCATCGGCGGCCTGATCGGCCGTCATCAACGTCTCGACCCCCTCTGCATCGCTGTCGCCGAGGCCGATGATCGGGGTCGCCACGTATTGCGGACAGATGCCGAGACCTTCACCCCCTCGTCGCGATGCGCGATGTAGAGGGACTCGGCGAAACTCACCGCCGCCGCTTTGCTCGCGGAATAGGCCGCATCGCCGATCTGGCTGAGCAGCCCAGCGGCCGAGGCCATGTTCACCAGATACCCGTCCCCGCGCGCGATCATCTTGAGCAGAAGCGCCCGGGCGGCATAGACATGGGCCATCACGTGCACATCCCAGTTCAGTTGCCAGTCGGCGTTCGGCGCCGAGGCCGCGTGCGAGGGGTCGCCGCGCCCCAGCCCGGCGTTGGAAACGAACATGTCCACCTGACCGTGTAGGGCTTCGGTTTCGGCGATCACGCGCTGGATATGGTCCTCTTGCGTCACATCGCAGGGGGACGCCACCGCGCCGATGGTCTCGGCCAGCGCCACCGCCGCCTCGTGATCGCGGTCCGCGATCACGACATTCGCCCCGACCCTAGCCATCTTGCGCGCCATCGCCGCCCCGATACCCCCGGCCCCGCCGGTGATGATGATCGCCTTGTCCGTCAGGTCCATTCCGGCCTCCCTCAGATCACGAATTGCGCCAAGGTCTCGTCCTTGGTGATGTCGGTATAGGTCAGCCCGGCCTCGTCCAGCCGGGCGAAGAGACGCGCGAAATTCTCCGGCCGGTTGGTCTCGATCCCGATCAGGACCGACCCGAAATTGCGCGCCGACTTCTTGAGGTATTCGAACCGCGCGATGTCGTCCTCGGGGCCCAGGATGTCGAGGAAATCGCGCAGCGCGCCGGGCCGCT
>DOIS01000277.1 GCA_003511785.1 Paracoccaceae bacterium | reverse complement strand
TCACGTCGTTCAGGTTGGGCAGGAAACGACGCTTGGTCTTGTTGTTGGCGTGGCTGACATTGTTGCCAGTCATCGGCCCTTTTCCGGTCAGTTCGCAACGGCGCGACATGGGTTTCTTCCTTCGTCTGATGCGACGCCCTTTGCCTGGCGCCAAATATCTAGGGCGCCGCCATTGGCCGCGCCCGAAAACTGGTGCGCTGCGTTTAAGAGGAATCGCGACAGGGGTCAAGGGGGGCGTTGGCCCTGCCTGTCGCCCTCGGTGCGGCCCGTCCCTGCGGGTGCCGACCGGTCAGGCGCAGCGCGGCAGGCCCGGCCCCGGGGCCGCAGCGGAAATGGCTCTGGCCAGCAGTTCGCCCTCGCGCCGGCGCAGGCAGGGGCGGGAAAGCGGGCCGGGCGCGGCGTCCGGCAACGCGAGGCCCGGAAAGAACGTCCTGAGCAGTTCGCCCTCTTCCCCCCGTCCCGTGGCGGCGGCGTTGTCCAGGCTTTCGGACCAGGCGCCGTTGGCGCGGATCACCTCGTGCCGGTCGAGAAGCAGGTGGTGATAGTGGCAGGCCGCCCCGGAGACGAGGCGCGTGCCCGGGGCTGCGGTCAGGGAGATGGCGGGCACGAACACCTCCGGCGTGCCGAACAGAAGCTCGGCACGCGGATCGCGGATCAGGATGCGGTGCTGCTGCGAGACACGCAGCGTCCGGGTCGCGCCCCAGGCCCCGGCGGCGATCTCGACCGGGGCGAAGCGCCCGGCGCCGATCACGTGTCGCCCGCCGACCCAGCGGATCGGGACAAGACCCGTGTCTGCCGTGGCGATGCGGTCGCCGGGGGTCAGCGTCTCGACCGGGCGCGGTCCGCGGTCGGTCTCGATCTCGGTTCCGGCGTCGTAGCAGATCGGCGTGGCGTAGGTGGCGGCCACGAAATTCGGCCCCTCCTGCGCGGCGGTCACCGTGAGGGGCACGCCCGTGGGCGGAAAACCGCCCGGCCCGCCGATGAAGGCCAACCCCTCGATCGTGGCATAGGCGGGGGAGGAGTCGTTCACGTTGAAGCCGATGGCGGTCCAGCTGTCGGTGCCATCGCTGAGGGTGATGCTGTATTCCGCCTCGAGCCGGGCACCGTTCGGATAGGTGACGCCGTTCAGGGTCTGTGCACCGTCCAGCCGCTGGCTGCCGTCATTGTCGGAGAAACGTGGGTCGTTGTCGGTGACCGCGACCTCGATCCAGTCGGGCGCATCGAGGGTGATGGTGCGGCCCACCAGGTGCGAGCCGTCGCCCTGGGTGACGCCGTCCAACTGGCCGCCACCCGAGACGGTGATCCGCGTCTCCTCCAGCACGAAGATCGAATAATCGGGCATTCTTGTCCCTTCTTGTCTGCTCGCGCGGGCGCGGCCCGCATGCTCTCTGCCTCAACCTGGCGGGGAAAAGCGGTCAAATGATGAATGAACCGGGGTTTTTTTGGCCGCCTCCCGGTGCCGCGCGCCCGGGCGGTCGTGTTTGCCGGGGGGTGGCGCGTCCAAGCGACCGGTCGGGCGAACCGGCCCCGACCTTGGCCAAATGGCCGGTCTCCCGCCTGCGAAGGGTGCCCGCAGGGGTCGGGGTCGTCCTCCTTTTGCCCCCAGCCTGTTCGGCGGGGGGGCTGGGATCACATCGGTCTTTGGCCCGGCACCCGGCACGGGCCTGCTTGGCCAGCGGTCAGCTGCAGTTTCTGCGGGCGTGGTCGCCGAATTTCTTGTAGCGGTCCCAGAATGCCTCGTCATGCTGGCGGTCGGACATGCGCACTTCTTGCGCCCGGTGCGGATCGCGGAAGAACTGCGACACCTTGCGCTGGTCTGCGCGCGACAGGATGCCGTCCGCCGACTTCTGGATGCAGCGGCACAGCGACCGCGTTGCTGCCGGCCGGTCCGACGCGTTGCAGGCGCGCTGGATCGTGCCCGCCTCGGCCACCTGGGGGGCCGCCAGAACCGTCAGCCCCGCTCCCACCGCCAAAGCCACGAGTGTTTTCATCTTGTCTGCCTCTGTTCCATCCCCGGACCCGTCTTTCGACAGGATCACTCGGAGGGTCCGTTTCCGCAACCGCGCGCTGCGCGATGGGCGGAAATCGGCCCGTTCCTGCCGATCCGTCGTGCCGATCCGGCGCGGGTTGACCCGCGTTTCTGCTCGACCCGAGTCACTACACCCGAAATGTGGCGAAAAAATGGTAAAGCCGGTGGCGGCGGGGTGAACGTGACCCTGCATCACGTCCCTGGCCGTCCGACGCGCGCGGCCCATCTTCCCGGCTTGACCCCGACCTGTCCTCCCGCCATATCCCGATCCATGACAGACCTCGCGCATATCCGCAATTTCTCGATCGTGGCGCATATCGACCACGGCAAATCCACGCTGGCCGACCGGCTGATCCAGCTCACCGGCACTGTGGCCGAACGCGACATGAAGGAACAGTTGCTCGACGCGATGGATATCGAGCGCGAGCGCGGCATCACCATCAAGGCCAACACCGTGCGGATCGAGTATCCCGCGAAGGACGGCCAGACCTATGTGCTCAACCTGATCGACACGCCGGGCCATGTGGATTTCGCCTACGAGGTCAGCCGCTCGATGCGCGCGGTCGAGGGGTCGCTGCTGGTGGTGGATGCCACGCAGGGGGTCGAGGCGCAGACGCTCGCCAATGTCTATACCGCGATCGAGGCCGATCACGAGATCGTCCCGGTCCTGAACAAGATCGACCTGCCCGCGGCCGAGTGCGACCGCGTCAAGGAGCAGATCGAGGACGTGATCGGCATCGATGCCTCCGAGGCGTGCATGATCTCGGCCAAGACCGGCGTGGGCATCCCCGACGTGCTGGAGGCCATCGTCAACCGCCTGCCGCCGCCGCCCGCCGGCGACCGCGAGGCGCCGCTCAAGGCGATGCTGGTGGATTCGAAATACGACCCCTATCTGGGTGTCGTGGTGATCGTGCGGGTGATCGACGGCGTGCTGAAAAAGGGTCAGCGCATCCGCATGATGAAGACCGGCGGCACCTATGACATCGACCGGGTCGGCGTCTATCGCCCGGCGATGACCGCCGTGGACGAGCTGGGCCCCGGCGAGATCGGCTATATCACCGCCCAGATCAAGCAGGTGCGCGACACCCGCGTGGGCGACACCATCACCACCGAGAAGAAGGGTTGCGATACGCCGCTGCCGGGCTTCAAGCCGTCGGTCCCGGTGGTGTTCTGCGGTCTGTTCCCGGTGGACAGCTCGCAATTCGAGGACCTGCGCGACGCGATCGAGAAACTGGCGCTGAACGACGCCTCCTTCTCCTACGAGATGGAGACCTCCGCCGCGCTGGGCTTCGGCTTCCGCTGCGGCTTCCTGGGCTTGTTGCATCTCGAGGTGATCCGCGACCGGATCGAGCGCGAGTACGACATCGAGCTCATAACCACCGCGCCCAGCGTGATCTACCACGTGCACATGAAGGACGGCACGCGGATCGACCTGCACAACCCCGCCGACATGCCCGACCCCTCCCATGTCGAGCGCGTCGAGGAGCCGCGCATCAAGGCCACGATCATGGTGCCCGACGACTACCTCGGCGACGTGCTGAAACTCTGCCAGGACCGCCGGGGCATCCAACTCGACCTGACCTATGTGGGCGGGCGGGCTATGGCGGTCTACGACCTGCCGCTCAACGAGGTGGTGTTCGATTTCTACGACCGGCTGAAATCGGTGACCAAGGGCTATGCCTCTTTCGATTACCAGATGGAGGGCTACCGCGAGGACCGGCTGGTCAAGATGCAGATCCTCGTCAATGACGAGCCGGTGGACGCACTGTCGATGATGGTCCACCGCGACCGCGCCGAGATGCGCGGCCGGGCCATGTGCGAAAAGCTCAAGGAGCTTATCCCGCGCCACATGTTCAAGATCCCGATCCAGGCGGCCATCGGCGGCAAGGTCATCGCCCGCGAAACCCTGTCGGCCATGCGCA
>DOIS01000278.1 GCA_003511785.1 Paracoccaceae bacterium | reverse complement strand
CTCGGCATCTACTGGGACCCGGTCCTGGTGCGCATGTGCACCGAGGCCGGGGTCGGCACATGCATGGATGTCCGGCTGGGCGGCAAGCTGGGCAAGGCATCGGGCGATCCGGTCGATCTGCGCGTGACCGTGCGGGCTGTGAAAAACGACATGCGCCAGGAGCTTGGCGGCAGCCATATGCCGATGGGCAACGCCGTCTGGCTCGAGACGGATGGCGGTGTGCACCTGGTCGTGAACGACCTGCGCAGCCAGACCTTTCACCCCAGCGCCTTCACCGATCTCGGGATCGACCTCGGCGCGATGAAGGCCGTGGTGGTGAAAAGTTCCCAGCACTTCTATGCGGGCTTTGCGCCGATTGCATCAGAAGTCATTCACATGAAGGGACCGGGCGCGATCACCCCGGACTTCACGATCATCCCTTTCACCAAGCGCGATGACAGATATTGGCCCAAGACGGAAAACCCCTTTGACTGACCCCGTTACCCTGACCGCCGCAAGAGATGGCTTCATCCGCACCCACCCCGAACGGCACGAACGGGTGAACGGGCGCGACTGGGGCACGATCGCCATCGGCCACTCCGGCCCAGCGCTCGTCCTGATCCCGGGCACCCTGGGGCGGGCCGACATATTCTGGCAACAGATGCAGGCGCTCGAGGGGCAGGCCCGGATCCTGGCCCTGAGCTATCCCGCCGAGGGCGGGGTAACCGACTGGGCCGAGGACGTGATGGCGCTCTGCGCGGCCCACGGGCTTGCGCGGCCGGTGATCCTGGGCTCGTCGCTGGGCGGGTACTTGGCGCAATACGTCACCGCGCGCCACCCCGACAGGGTCGCGGGGCTGGTGGCGGCGAACACGCTTCCTTCGGCTCGGGGTCTGGACCGGGTTCCGCCCTACGCCTTCGACCTGTTGAACACGCCCATCGAGACGCTCCGTGCGGGCTTTACCGATGGCTTGCGGCGCTGGACGAAAGGCGGGCATCCCTATTGCGAGCTGGCCGGGCTTCTCCTGGCCGAGGTGGACGGTCGAATTCCCGAGGCCGAGTTGCGGGCGCGCCTTCAAGCGCTGAAGACCGCTCCCGACCTGCCCGCTCAGACCGTGCCCCGGGACCGGGTGTTTACCATCGAATCCGATGACGACCATCTGATCGCGCCACCCGTCCGCGCCGCGCTGCGCACAGCTTTATCCCCGGCTCGTGCCTATTGCTTCGAGATGGCCAGCCATTTCCCCTATGTCACCCGGCCCGATTCCTATACCGCCATTCTGCGCGAGGTTCTGGGCCTCGATGCGCCCGGCACGATCTGGCCCGCCGGAACAGAGGCCCGCCTGTGAAACACCTGACCGCAGAACAGGTTCGCGCGGCCCTGCCGATGAGCGAGGCCATCGAGATCGTGAAAGACACGATGATCCGCGTCTCCGAGGGTCGGGCCAACCTGCCCCTGCGTACGATCATGGACATCGACGGCACCAACAAGCTGGGCATGATGCCCGGTACGCTGCATGATCCCACGCTATACGGCGTCAAGCTCCTCAGCCTGTTTCCGGGCAACCCCGCGCGTGGATTGTCGTCGCATATCGGCGTGGTGATCCTGTTCGATGCAGCGACAGGGGCGCCGGTCGTGTCGATGGATGCAGACGCCATAACCGCGATCCGCACCGCCGCCGCGACGGCGGCTGCGACCCGCGCGCTGGCCCGCGAGGAGGCTGAGGTTCTGGCTATCGTCGGAACCGGCGAGCAGGCGCAGACCCACATCGACGCAATCCGCTTGGTGCGCCCGGTTCGCGAGATCCGCATCGCCGGCCGCACCCCCGACAGCGCCGAAAGATTTGCCCGGCGGCAGGCGGACCGCCACCCGGACGTCACCTTCACCGCCTGCACCGGCGTCGAGGAGGCCGTGCGGGGGGCCGACATCGTCTGCACGGTCAGCTCCTCGGCCGAAATCGTCCTGCGCGGGCGGTGGATCGGGGCCGGCGCCCATGTCAACGCCGTTGGCGCGTCCATTCCGACGATGCAGGAGATCGACACCGAAATGGTCAAACGCGCCCGGCTTTTCGTCGATTACAAGCCTTCCGCGCTGGCGCAAGCCCGCGAGATCATCTCGGCACTGGAGACCGGCGAGATCGCGGAGACCCACATCCAGGCCGAGATCGGCGAGGTCTTCGGGCAGCGCGTGCCCGGCCGAACCTCACCGGAAGAAATGACACTCTACCGATCGCTCGGGATCGCAGCCCAGGATCTTGCCTGTGCGGACCACGTTCGGCGTCAGGCAGGTGCCCCGTAAGGCCCCGTAACGAGCGCATCACGTGCCGGTCAGAAGCTGATACCCCGGCGCCGCGATTGATTTCACCGTTGTGATCGGCGCGCTGTCGATCCAGGTCGCCCGTTCGATCACGAAGAGCGCCGCGCCGACAGTTGTATCCAGAAGCTCTGCCAGTTGCGCATCAGCGGACTGCGCGTATAGCCGGAGGTCGCAGCGGCTGTAGGGTTTGTTCAACACCAACCACTCGTTGGCGCTTTGCGTCGTCAGATCCATGTCGCGCATCTCGGGCACCGTTCCGAGATCGATCCAGCGATCCTCGAAGATGTAGGGCCGGGCATCCGAAAGATGCAGCGCCTCGACCCGCAGCATGAGCCGGGGCTCGGTCAGCTCGAACGCCGCCTGCACGCGGCGCGGGGCGGTCTGCTCGGTCCGCCTGATGAGCTGATGGGTGTATCGTCCGCCCTTCTGCTCGATCTCGCGGCGGGTGATCGGGATGTCGAGCGTCGTGCGCGTGACCGGCTCGGCGCGAACCCGCGTGCCACCCTTGCGCCGCCGCTCCACGATCCCGCTGTCGGACAGGTCCTGCATTGCCCGTTGCACGGTCGAGCGCGCGCAGCTCATCTCTTGCGCGATATCGGCGTCACGCGGCAGCCGATCGCCGGGGCCATAGCGACCCGACAGGATCGCATCGTGGATTTCGTCGCGCACGGCCTTCCAGGACAGGCGGCTGGTGTTGTTCATATGTCCTGCCCGAGTTGTGTCGTGACCTTGAGAAAATCCCGGACAATCCTGTCCCGGTGGATGTGGCGCCCCTCGCGAACCATGTGCCGCCCGGCGCTCCAGACGTCGGCCACGCAATCGCGTCCACCCCCGGTAAAGATAAGGCTGTCCAGCACAGTATCGCCCCTGCGCTGACAGAGAACCTCGTTATCCGTGTCGAGTGCGATCAGGTCCGCCCAATGCCCCAGGGCGATCCGCCCGGACGGGCGTCCCGCCGCCCGCGCGCCCGCCTGCGCGGCATTGTCGAAAAGCACGCGCCCGGTGGAGCGGTCCCCCGTGGCGAGCGCCGCCCGGCTGCGGTCGCGCAACCTCTGAGAATACTCCAGCGTCGCCAGTTCCTCCCAGAGCGCCACGTGGATATTGGAGTCCGAGCCGACGCCGAACCAGCCTTCGGCGTCCAAGAAAGCGGCGCCGTTGAAGATGCCGTCGCCGAGGCTCGATTCGGTGATCGGGCACAGCCCCGCGACTGCGCCCGTGGCGGCCAGGGCGCGGGTCTCGGCCTCGGTCATCTGGGTGCAGTGGATCAGGCACCAGTCGGGCGTCACCTCGGCATTGGCCAGAAGCCACTCGACCGGGCGGGCGCCCAGATGCGCCTCCACCTCCTCGACCTCGGCGATCTGTTCGGCCAGGTGCATGTGGATCGGCCCTTCAGGGCAGGTCTCACGCACCCGGTGCAGGGCCTGGGGCGGCACCGCGCGCAGCGAATGCGGGGCCACGCCGATAGCGAAATCCTCGGGGCCGGCCGCGATCTCCGCCGCGCTCTCGCCATGCAGACGGGCGAAGAGGTCCGCGTCGCAGCCGAACCGGCGCTGCCCGCCCTGCAAGGCCCGCCCGTCGCAACCGCCCTGCATGTAGAGCACCGGCAGCAGCGTCAGGCCGATGCCGGTCGTTCGCGCCGCCGCGCCGATCCGCCGCGCCATTTCCGCCGGATCGGCAAAGGGCGTTCCGCCGATGTCGTGGTGCAGGTAATGGAACTCGGCCACGGCGCCATACCCAGCCTCGAGCATCTCCATGAAGACCAGCGCGGCAATGGCCTCGACATGATCGGGGGTGAGCCGGTCGAGGAAACGATACATCAGCGCACGCCAGGTCCAGAACGTGTCTCGAGGATCGGGGCCACGCGTCTCGGTGAGCCCGGCCACGGCGCACTGGAAGGCGTGGCTGTGCAGGTTGACCGGGGCGGGCAGCAGCAGGTCCACCGACCAAGCGCCTTGGGCCGGACCGCGGGTGAGTCGCGCGATCCGACCATCCTCGATCCCCAGCCGCAGGTCTTGGACCCAACCTTCGGGCGTAAGTGCCTGACGCGCGTGGATTTCCTGCATGAGCCCGTTTCCTTGACAAAATAAGTTTATACTTAAAAGTTTTAAGTAGGCCTAAATGCAAGGAGCCCCCATGTCCCCTTCCACTCTCATCACCAACGTGACCGTCGCGCGGATGGACGGGGCCGACGGCGGCTATGGCCTTGCCGAGCGCTCGGCGCTGCGGCTCGATGGCGACCGCATCGGCTGGGTCGGGTCCATGACCGAGGTGGACCCCGCCTGGCGAGACGGGGACGAGATCGACGGCCAGGGGCGGTTGCTTACGCCTGCCCTGATCGACTGCCACACCCATATCGTGCATGGCGGCAATCGCGCGCGCGAGTTCGAGATGCGGCTGCAGGGCGCCTCTTACGAAGAGGTGGCCCGCGCGGGCGGCGGGATCGTCTCCACCGTCTCGGCCACGCGCGCGTCCGACGAGGAGACGCTCTTGGCAAGCGCCCTGACGCGGGCCGACGCGCTGATCGGCGAGGGGGTCGGCACGATCGAGGTCAAGTCGGGCTATGGCCTCGACATCGACACCGAGCTGAAGATGCTGCGCGTCGCGCGCGCCACCGAGCGGCACCGCGAGGTCGCGGTGGTCACCTCCTTTCTCGACGCCCACGCGGTGCCCAAGGGGATGGAGGCCGACACCTATATCGACGAGATATGCCTGCCCGCGCTGGAAGCCGCCCATGCGGAGGGGCTGGTCGATGCGGTGGACGGGTTCTGCGAGGGGATCGCCTTCGACACCGCCCAGATCGGCCGGGTCTTCGACCGAGCGGCCGATCTTGGCCTGCCGGTGAAAATCCATGCCGAGCAATTGAGCCACCTGGGCGGCACCCGCCTGGCGGCCCGCCATGGCGCGCTCTCGGCCGATCACGTGGAATACGCGGGCGAGGACGACGCCCGCGCGCTGGCGGAGGCGGGCAGCGTCGCGGTGCTGTTGCCCGGCGCTTTCTACACGCTGCACGAGACCCGCAAGCCACCGGTCGAGGCGTTCCGCGCCCATGACGTGCCGCTGGCGGTGGCGACCGACTGGAACCCGGGCTCGTCGCCGATGGGCTCGCTCCTGCTGGCGATGAACATGGCCTGCACGCTGTTCGGCCTGACGCCGGCCAAGGCGCTGGCGGGCACCACGCGCAACGCGGCGCGCGCTGGGGCTACGCGACCGCGGGGTGATCGCGCCGGGGATGCGGGCGGACCTCGCCTTGTGGGATGTGAGAGAGCCGGCCGAGCTGAGCTATGGCATCGGCATCAACCCGCTGCATCAGCGGATCGTGGGAGGCGTGGCATGACGCGATTGACGCCAGGCGCGGTCACGCTGCGCGACCTTGCCGCCATCTACCATGACCAGACGGCGGTGACGCTCGACCCTGCCTGCCACGGCGCCATCGACCGCGCCGCCGCGCGCATCAACGCCGCGGCGCAGGGCGAGGCGGCGGTTTACGGCGTGAACACCGGCTTCGGCAAGCTCGCCTCGGTCAAGATCGCCGCCAAGGATACGGCCACTTTGCAGCGCAACCTGATCCTGTCGCATTGCTGCGGCGTGGGCGATCCGATCCCGCGCGCCCATGCCCGGCTGATGATGGCGCTGAAGCTGCTGAGCCTCGGGCGCGGGGCATCGGGCGTGCGGATGGAACTGGTCACCCTGCTGGAGCAGATGCTGGCCCGCGACGTGACGCCGGTCATTCCGGTGCAGGGTTCGGTCGGGGCCTCGGGCGATCTGGCGCCGCTGGCCCATATGGCCGCGGTGATGATGGGCGAGGGCATGGCCCATCACGCGGGCGGGACCCTGCCGGGAGCCGAGGCGCTGAGCCGCGCCGGGCTGGCGCCGGTCACACTGGGCGCCAAGGAGGGGTTGGCACTCATCAACGGCACGCAGTTTTCCACCGCCTTTGCTCTGGCCGGCCTGTTCGACGGCTGGCGCGCCTTGCAGGCGGCGCTGGTGACCTCGGCCATGTCCACCGACGCGATCATGGGCTCGACCGCGCCTTTGCAGCCCGAGATCCACGCGCTGCGAGGCCATACCGGCCAGATCGAGGCCGCCGACACCATGCGCGCCCTTCTCGACGGCTCGGAGATCCGCGAAAGCCACCGCGACGGGGACAGCCGTGTGCAGGACCCTTACTGCATCCGCTGCCAGCCGCAGGTCACCGGCGCCGCGATGGACATGCTGCGCATGGCCGGGCGCACGCTGGAGATCGAGGCCAACGCCGCCACCGACAACCCGCTGGTGCTGAGCGACCCCGAACTGATCGTCTCGGGCGGCAATTTCCACGCCGAGCCGGTGGGTTTCGCCGCCGACATGATCGCGCTGGCCCTGGCCGAGATCGGCGCCATCGCGCAGCGCCGCATCGCGCTGATCGTGGACCCGACGCTGAGCTTCGACCTGCCGCCCTTTCTCACCCCCGACCCGGGGCTGAACTCCGGGCTGATGATCGCCGAGGTGACGACCGCCGCGCTGATGAGCGAGAACAAGCATCT
>DOIS01000211.1:1456-3357 GCA_003511785.1 Paracoccaceae bacterium | reverse complement strand
GAACGATGTCACCCTTGCCGATGCCCGCGGCATGAAGGAACCGACCCATACGCCACCAGTCATGGTCGATCCCACCCGGCTCGTAGATCGGGCCCGGGGACTGGAACAGGTGCGCGAACCCCTCGGCCGTGCGGGTGGTGAAGCCGCCGAAGGGCGGGTGCGCAGCCTGAGCCTTGGACAACTCCGACTTGCGCAGGACCGGCAGCCCCGCCAGCGCGGCGGCACCGGTGATCGCCGCCGGGTCCACATCGTCCAACAGCCCGGCATAGCCGGGCAACGCCTTGGCCCGGGCGATCTGTTCCGGCAGGGCGCGGGCCAGATCGGCGGCGCGTTCATCCGCGCTGCGCGTCTCGAGCTGGTCGTAATGGGCACCGACGGCCCCGCGATTGGCGACGTTCATTCTGCGGCTTCCTTCACTCTGTCTGAGGGCCCGTGCAGCGCCACGCGGGTCAGCGCGGCGGCGAGCCGGGTGAATCTCTCGCGCGAGCCGGCCGCATCCGCCAACTCTTGCGCGTCATCGGGCAGACCCAGTTTCCCGGCCTGATCAACCTCCGGTCCATCCACCGTGGGATAAAGGGCGTCCCATGCGATCTGCGCCTCTCGCGCGAAGATCCCCGCGCCGGTCTGGCCGATGCCCTTGAAGCCGGTCAGCGCCTCGCGAATGCCCTCGCCGCTGCCGGCCTCGTCGCGGAGCTTGCGCAGGTCGTCGCCATGTCTCTCCCCGACCAGATCGGCGGCGGCGCGCAGGTAATCCGCACCCTGGCTGTCATAGCGCGCATAGCCGTTCCTGTTCAGCACGGCGACAAGATGCTGCCGATTGGCCGCGCGCAGCGCCTCGGGCTTGGTCAGCCCCTCGTCTTTCAGCGCACGGGCGGCCTGCACCGCGTTTGCAGCACTGATGCGGGCCGACATCAACACTGCGCATTCCAGCCAGTGAAACCATTGCTGCGGCACGTCGCGGGCGATGTTCGCCCCGATCTCCTCGCTGAACAGTGTGCCGTGGTCTTCGATGAGCGCGTCAATCAGGTCTTTGTGGGCCATGTCGTCCTCCGGTGCAGCAAAGCAGGACAACGCGGGCGCCGGCGGGGGTGTTCGCGCGATATGGCTAGTGGCCAGTATCACGAGAGCCACCGCTTGCGGCGCCGATAGGACCGCACGTCGCGGAAGGATTTGCGCCCCTCGTCGGACATGCCGAGGTAGAATTCCTTCACGTCCGGGTTCTCGCGCAACTCGGCGGCGGGGCCGTCCATCACCACCCGGCCCGACTCCAGGATATAGCCGTAATGCGCGAACCGCAGCGCGACGTTGGTGTTCTGCTCGGCCAGCAGGAAGGAGACGCCCTCCTTCTCGTTGAGATCCTTCACGATCCCGAAGATCTCCTCGACCAGCTGCGGGGCCAGGCCCATCGACGGCTCGTCCAGCAAGATGGTCTCGGGCTTGGACATCAGCGCGCGGCCGATCGCCACCATCTGCTGTTCCCCCCCCGAGGTGTAGCCGGCCTGCGATTTGCGCCGCTCCTTGAGGCGAGGGAAATAGGTATAGACCTTCTCAAGATCGGCCATCATGTCGGCCTTGCCCTGCTTGCGGGTATAGAACCCGGTGAGCAGATTTTCCTCGACCGTCAGGTGCTCGAAGCAGTGGCGACCCTCCATGACCTGGATCACGCCCATCTTTACCACCTCGGCCGGGTCGAGATCCTGGATGCGCTGCCCGCGATACTTGATCGAGCCCTTGGTGACCTCGCCGCGTTCGGAATGCAGCAGGTTCGACACCGCCTTGAGCGTCGTCGTCTTGCCGGCCCCGTTGCCGCCCAGCAGCGCGGTGATCCCGCCCTTGGGCACGGTCAGGCTGACGCCTTTCAGCACGAGGATCACATGGTTGTAGATCACCTCGATATTGTT
>DOIS01000211.1:1107-1293 GCA_003511785.1 Paracoccaceae bacterium | reverse complement strand
CGCGATACTTGATCGAGCCCTTTGTCACCTCGCCGCGCTCGGAATGCAGCAGATTGGACACCGCCTTGAGCGTCGTGGTCTTGCCAGCACCGTTGCCGCCCAGCAGTGCGGTGATGCCGCCCTTTGGCACGCTCAGGCTGACACCCTTCAGCACGAGGATCACGTGGTTGTAGATCACCTCGATAT
>DOIS01000211.1:0-787 GCA_003511785.1 Paracoccaceae bacterium | reverse complement strand
TAGATCACCTCGATATTGTTGATCTCCAGAAGCGCCTCGGCCGGCTCGGACGCGGGTGCGGGCGCCGCGTCCCTGTTCTCGGCCACGGCAGATGCCGGCCCGTCCAAGGGTTTGCCCATTGCCACGCCGCCCACCGGGCGCTCGGCCGAACCGCCGGGCGTGTCGCCGGGTGTTCCGGCTGTCTTGGTCTGGGAGTCGTCGGCCATGATGCAATTCCTCATGCGCATGTCGTCTTGGACCCCGGCGGCGGCGTAGCGCCACCGGGGCGGATTGTCACCTCAGCACTGCGGCTCGAGGTTGTTCTCTTCGGCATAGGCGGTCGAGTCCTGCTCGATCAGCGGCTGGATCACGTCCTGGTCGGACTGCTTGAAGTCCGAGATCAGGGTCCATTCCTTGGCCTCGGCATCCCACTGGGTCATGCCGACCATGCCGTTGCCGCCGTGGTTCTGGCAGCTCACCTTGAACTCGGGGCCGAAGTTGGGCAGGCCCAGCGCGGCCATCTTCTCCTCGGTGATCTCCAGCGCCTCCATCCCGTCGCGCATCATCGCGGGGGTGAGATCCTTGGTCCCATGGATCTCCATTGCCGTCTTGGCGGCTTCGGCGGCCAGCATCGCGGCATAAAGGCCACGGTTGTAGAGCACCGTGCCGACCTGATCGCCCGCGCCTGCGGCCAGACCCGCGTCGATGACATGCTCTTGCAGGTCGTCATAGAGCGGGAAGTCCGAGCCCACGTTGTGGAAGGTCACGGCCGAGGAGCCATCAGCGGCGGCACCCGCCGGGGGCACAA
>DOIS01000213.1:2844-3191 GCA_003511785.1 Paracoccaceae bacterium | reverse complement strand
TCGAACCGCCGCGCGCTGGTGCGGCTGCCCTCGGGGCGCTACAAGAAGGTGCAGGTGGGCGACCGCATCGACGGCGGCCGGATCGTGGCCATCGGCGACAGCGAACTGCGCTATCAGAAGGGCGGGCGGAACCTGACACTGACGGTGCCGAGCGGCTGAGCCGCCGCGCGCGCGGCTCGGGCAAACCCGTCCGTCGAACTGCCGGGCCGGGTACGGGCTGCGACCACGCCGCCGAGGCGGCCCGGATCGAGCGCCGCTTTTCTTCGACCAACGGACACCCGGCGAACGGGTGCCGGGTCCGCGCCGTCGCTGTCATATTCCAGAAAACCTACGTTTCGCATGCGAAA
>DOIS01000213.1:0-2493 GCA_003511785.1 Paracoccaceae bacterium | reverse complement strand
CCTTGAAATCCTTGAACCGAACGCTCGGGTGTTGCCGATGCAACAGGCACCGCGCGCAGCTCGCGCAACGGCTCCGGCCATGCCCGACCCCTTGCTTCTTTCTGGTCCGAAAATACCCCCGGCGCAGCGCCTGCGGCCGACGCCACGGCCCGGTCGACGCGCGCGGGCGGCCGCAGCCGGCCGGGCTCAGTAGAGCCCGCCCGAGGTCACCGTGCCGAAATTCGCCTTCGGTCCCACCACGGCGGTGTTCCCGGTCGACGTGGTCACCTGCCGCCCGCTCTCGGTCACGTCCTCGACCAGCGGCAGGTTCGAGCCCATGGCGAAACCGCCGTCATAGGTCAGGCCAAAGACCGGCTCGACCCCGTCGCGGAAGTACTCGGCCACCACATAGGCGCCGCTGGCCTCGTCGGGCAGGCGTGCGCCGGTAAAGCGGTCGATCTTGATGAAGCGCCCGCCCGGCGGCACCTTGAACTTGCCGCCGCCGTATTTCTCGACCGCCTCCTCCATGAAGGACTGGAACACCGGGCCGCACATGGTCCCGCCATAGGCGCCGCGCCCCATCGGGCGGGGCTGGTCGAAGCCCATGTAGCAGCCCGCCACGATGTTCGAGGTGAAGCCCACGAACCACACGTCGCGGCTGTCGTTGGTGGTGCCGGTCTTGCCGGCGGCGGGCACCGGCAGGTCGATGACCGACGACGCCGTGCCCCGCTCCACCACGGCCTTGAGCATCGAGGTGAGTTGGTAGGCGGTGATCGCGTCCATGACGCGTTCGCGGTTGGACAGGATGCGCGGCCCTTCGCCCGGGGCCAGATAGGGGTTGTCGCATTCAAGGCAGCGGCGCTCGTCATGGCGATAGATGGTGCGCCCCGAGCGGTCCTGGATGCGGTCCACCAGCGTCGGTTTCACCCGCTCGCCGCCATTGGCGAACATGGCATAGGCCGCGACCATGCGATAGAGCGTGGTCTCTTCGGCGCCCAGCGAATTGGCGAGATAGGCGCCCATGTCGTCATAGACCCCGAACCGTTCGGCATAGCCCGCCACCACGGGCATGCCGACCTCCTGTGCCAGGCGGATGGTCATCAGGTTCCGGCTCATCTCGATGCCGGTCCTGAGCGGCGTGGGGCCGTAGAACTTGTTGGTCGAGTTCTTGGGCCGCCACAGCCCCTGCGGCGTGTCCACCTCGATCGGCGCATCGACCACGATGGTGGCCGGGGAATAGCCGCTGTCGAGGGCCGCGGCATAGACGAAGGGCTTGAAGCTGGAGCCGGGCTGGCGCAGCGCCTGGGTGGCGCGGTTGAACACGCTGTCCTGATAGGAGAACCCGCCCTGCATGGCCAGCACGCGGCCGGTATGAACGTCCATGGCGACGAAGCCGCCCTGCACCTCGGGCACCTGGCGCAGCGACCAGTGGGTGACGGTCTCGCCCTCCTTGACGGGCATGACATGAACCACGTCGCCCGCCTTGAAATTGTCAAAGAAATCGCCCTGGAGCCAGCGGATGTCCGAGCGCGGCACGGTGCCGGTGCCCTCGATCCCCTCGATGCCGACGGTCAGCGACTGCTCGGCCACCTCGAGCACCACCGCCGGGAGCCATGGCTCGGGCAGCACGATGTCGCGCGCGACCTCGGCCCCGGCCAGCGCCTCGCGCCATGCGGTCTCGTCGCCCAGCACCTCGGCCGGGATCGTGGCGTCGGTGCCGCGCCAGCGCCCGCGCGAGCGGTCGTATTTCTGGAGTCCCTCGCGCAGGGCGCGGGCGGCCTCCACCTGCATCTCCTCGTCGATGGTGGCGCGCACGGTGAAGCCGCCGGTGAAGAATTCGCCCTCGCCGAAATCGACGCTGAGCTGGCGGCGGATCTCGTCGGTGAAATAATCGCGCGGCGGCAGCGTGGTGCGGAAGCTCTCGAAATCGCCGTTCTGCACCGAGCGCAGCGGCGCGTCGCGCTCGGCCTCAAAGGTGGCGCGGTCGAGATAGCCGTTCTGGAACATCTCGCGCAGCACGTAGTTGCGCCGGGCCAGCAGCCGTTCGCTCTCGCGCACGGGGTGGTAGTCCGAAGGCGCCTTGGGCAGCGCGGCGAGGAAGGCCGCCTCATGCGGCGCCAACTCGTCCAGCGTCTTGTTGAAATAGGTCTGGGCGGCGGCGGTCACGCCATAGGAGTTCTGGCCCAGGAAGATCTCGTTGAGATAGAGCTCGAGGATGTCCTCCTTGTCCAGCGTCTGCTCAAGCCTTGCTGCCAGGATGATCTCCTTGATCTTGCGCTCGGCCCGGCGGTCGCCCGACAGCAGAAAGTTCTTCATCACCTGCTGCGTGATGGTCGAGGCGCCGCGCACCGTCTCGCCGCGCGATTGCACCGCCTCGATCGCCGCCGCCGCGATGCCGCGCGGATCGTACCCCTTGTGGGTATAGAAATTCTTGTCCTCGGCCGAGATGAACGCCTCCTTCACCAGGTCGGGGATCTCCTCGGACGGGGTGAACAGGCGGCGTTCCTTGGCAAA
>DOIS01000366.1 GCA_003511785.1 Paracoccaceae bacterium | reverse complement strand
GGTCTTGGGGATCATGCCGCCTGCGATCACGCCGCCGCGGGTCATCTGGCGGATCTGCTCGGCCCGCAATTCGGTGACCACCTCGCCCTCGGCGTTCTTCACGCCCGACACGTCCGTCAGCAACAGCAGGCGGTCCGCCTTCAGCGCCGCAGCGATGGCGCCCGCTGCGGTGTCGCCGTTGACGTTGAGCGTCTCACCGTCACGCCCCGCCCCGAGCGGGGCGATCACCGGGATCACGCCATGACCGAACAGGTCGTGCAGGATCGAGGGGTCCATCTCGGCCGGCGTGCCCACGAAGCCCAAGGCCGGATCGGTCCGGTCGCAGATCATCAGCCCCGCGTCCTTGCCGCTCAGCCCAACGGCGCGGCCACCCTGGCCGTTGATCGCCTGCACCAGGCGTTTGTTTACCAGTCCCGACAGAACCATCTCGACCACTTCGACCGTGGCCTGGTCGGTGACCCGCTTGCCGTTCACGAATTCCGAGCGGATGTCGAGCCGCGCCAGCATCTCGTTGATCATCGGCCCGCCGCCATGCACGATCACCGGGTTCACACCTACCTGCTGCATCAGCACGATGTCGCGGGCAAACTCCTCCATGGCCGCGGCGTCGCCCATGGCGTGACCGCCCATCTTGATGACCACAACCGCGTCGTCATAGCGTTGCAGATAGGGCAGGGCCTGGCTCAGCGTGCGGGCGGTGGCAATCCAGTCGCGGTTCATGTCTCGTGTCTTCATGGCGTCACTCCGAATGGCGGCTTTGTCACGGGTTTCGCGTCGCGGCGCAAGCGTGGCCTAGATCAGACCGGAGATGATGCTGCGCAGCGTGGCAATCCCGTCCCCCTTCTCGGCCGAGGTGAGGACGATCTCCGGGAAGGCGGCCGGGTGCTTGGCCAGCGCGGCCCGCACCTGGGCCAGAGTGCGTTCTCGCTCGGACGCCTTGATCTTGTCGGCCTTGGTCAGCACGCATTGGAAGGTCACCGCGCTGCTGTCCAGCAGGGCCAGGATCTCCTCGTCCACTTTCTTCACCCCGTGCCGCGCGTCGATCAGCACGAAGGCCCGGCGCAGGGTCTGGCGGCCGCTCAGATACTGTTTCAGCAGGCGCTGCCATTTCTCGACCACCACCAGGGGGGCGTTGGCATAGCCATAGCCGGGCAGGTCCACAAGATAGAGCTCCGGCCCCTGAGTGAAGAAGTTGATTTCCTGCGTGCGCCCGGGGGTGTTCGAGGTCCGCGCCAGCCCCTTGGTCCCGGTCAGCGCGTTGATCAGGCTGGATTTGCCCACGTTGGAGCGGCCGGCGAAACAGACCTCGACCCGGTCGGGCACGGGCAGGCCGGACATGCCGACCACGCCCTTGACGAATTCGGACGGCCCGGCGAACAGCTTGCGCCCGGCCTCGCGTGCGCTGTCGCCCGGCTCGGACGCCAGGGGAAAGGGCAGTGTCATGCCAGCACCTCGATCGGGTCGCCTTCGTGCAACTGGCCGCCTTGCACGACCCGGGCATAGACCCCGCAATCCTGGTGACCGAAGCCGCGGTTCAGCGCGCCCAGCGTATCGGCGTCGCGCTGCCCGGTCTCGGGGTTGGCCGTTGTAGCCATGCAGCGCTGAATCGGCTCGATGATCTCCATCTCCACATGGCCCAGCCGCAGGCGCTTGCCGATCCAGCGCATCTCCGCCCAAGGGGCAAACCCCTCGAACAGGATATTGCCGCGCCAACGCAAGGGCGAGAGCGCCTGGCCCAACTCAGCCTCGACCGCGGCATGGCTGGCCAGGTTGATCAGTGACAGCGACGGGAAATCCGTGTCCGTCATCGCCGTTCCCTCGACCCGGACAAGTTGCGCGGGCCGGGCCCGGTCCGGGTTCGAGATCGGTCGCACCCAGCCAATGAACCGCTCGGCATCCTCGGGATCGTCGGGATCGTCGGGACGGATCGTCAGCGTTGGCCGCTCGGGATGGCGCAGCGTCACGGTGCCGGCCTGTCGGTCGCTTTCCGCCTCGATCGCCTGAAGCCCGGGCGATTTTGACCCGATCGAAAACTCCCGGCAGGGGGACCAGCCGGTGCCGTCATGGCGGGTGGCCTCATGCGTCACCGCCCAGCAGCGGTCCCAGGGCATGGCCTGCCCGCGCGCCAGCGTGACCCGCGCCACCCGTTCGCGCCCATGCGACTTGATCGGGTGGCGCCAGAACGCCGCGACGCGCGGGCCGCTCATTTCTTGTCCTGCGGCGTCTTCTTGAAGCCGGACTTGATGTTGCCGAACACGTCCGGCTTGTAGCCCTGGCTGCGCATGATCGCGTATTGCTGAATGAAGGTGATCGTGTTGTTGGCGATCCAGTAGATCACCAGCCCGCTGGCGAAGCTGCCCAGCATGAACATGAACACCCAGGGCATCCAGGCAAAGATCATCTTCTGCGTCGGATCGGTCGGGGCCGGGTTCAGCTTCTGTTGCAGCCACATGGAAATGCCCAGCAGCAACGGCAGAATGCCGATGAAGATCAGCGCCATGATCGACTCGGGTGGCGGCGCGTCCCAGGGCAGCAGGCCGAAGAGGTTGAAGATCGAGGTCGGGTCAGGCGCGCTGAGATCCTGGAACGGGCCGAACCACGGCGCGTGCCGCAGTTCGATCGTGACGAAGATCACCTTGTAGAGCGAGAAGAAGATCGGGATCTGCAACAGGATGGGCAGACAGCCCGCGGCCGGGTTCACCTTTTCCTTCTTGTAGAGTTCCATCATCCCCTGTTGCAGCTTCTGACGGTCGTCTCCGGCCTTCTCTTTCAGCGCCTCCATCTGCGGCTGAAGCTCTTTCATCTTGGCCATCGAGACATAGGACTTGAAGGCCAGCGGCAGCAGGATCGCCTTGATGATAAGGGTGAGGCCGATGATCGACCAGCCCATGTTACCGATCAGGATGTTGATCTCGTGCAGCAACCAGAAGATCGGCTTGGTCAGGAAGAAGAACCAGCCCCAGTCGATGCTGTCGAGGAACTTTTCCACGCCGTTTTGCTCGTATTCGCGGATGGTGGCCCATTCCTTGGCGCCCGCAAAGAGTTGCGTGGTCACGGTCGAGGTCTCGCCCGCGGCGACGGTGCGCGTCGGCAGCACCGCCTCGGTCTGATAAATCTTGCGGCGGTCGTCGTATTTGGACACCGCCTTGAACGGCGTGCCGCCCTCGGGGATCAGGGTCGACATCCAGTAGTGATCGGTGAACCCGATCCAGCCATTCTCGGTGATCTGGCTGACTTCGGCCTGGGCCCCCTCGTTGGGATCGAGGTCGAAATCACGCATGTCGTCATAGTCGACCTCGATCAGCTCGCCATCGGCCATGGCGACGACGCCCTCATGCAGGATGAAGAAGTTTTTCAGCCCCGGCAGGTCGGCGTCCTCGCCGATGCCATGGCGCGCCAGAACGCCATATGGCGCCAGGCTGACCGTATCCGGTGAGCTGTTCTCGACGGACTGGGTGACGGTAAACATGTAATCGTCGTCCACGGCGATCTCGCGCAGGAAGGTCATCCCGCGGTCGTTGGTCCAGCTCAACGTGATCGGGCTGTCTACCGAAAGCGTCTCGCCCTGCACCACTTGCCATTCGGTATTGGCGCCCGGCACGTCGTCCAGGCCCAGACCCGCCCCGGGAGCCCAGCCGTAAAGCGCATAATAGGCAGACGGGCTGCCCACAGGAGACAGCAGTTCGACGATATCCGATGCGGGATCGGGCTCCACGTGGTAGCCTTTGAGGTAGAGCTGGTCGATCCGCCCGCCGAGAAGCGAAATGGATCCTTGCAGGCGGTCTGTCTCTATCTCGATCCGGGGGATGTCGGCGGCGGGATCGGCAGTCTCATCGACCTGCCCGGCGGTGCCGGGGGCCGTGGCGATCGCACTGGGCGCGGTGGCGACGCCATCCCCGGACCGGGTGTCTCCGGTTTCCTCGGTCAGGGTCTGGTCCGGGGCCGGTTCCGGGGCCGGAAAGGCGATGAACCAGACAAGGATCACCAGAAAGCTGAGCGCGGTTGCGAGGATGAGGTTCTTGTTCTGATCGTCCATAGGGGACTGCCACCTGGGTCTGGGAAACGACAGGGTGGGTTCAACAGAGGTGGACCCCAAAGGTCAAGCGGATTCCGGGAGCGCGGCGGTGCGACGCCGCGCCAGAGTTGCATTGGGGCAGGGCGCTCAACCGGCGCCCCGACGGATCGGAGGGGCGTCGGCCAGTTTGCCTTCATGCGCGGCGATCCAGTCCAGGGTCTGGTCAAAGGGCATCGGTCGCCCGATCCCGAAGCCTTGCACATGGGTGCAGCCCAGTTGCGCCAGAAGCGCGTGCTCGCCCACGGTCTCGACCCCTTCGGCCAGCGTCTCGATGTCGAGCCGCTCGGCCATGGTCAGGATCGCACCGATCAGGCGTTGCTGTTCGGGGTCGCGATCCGCTTTCATCACGAAGGAGCGGTCGATCTTGATGCGGCTGACCGGAAAGCGCCGGATCGAGGCGATGGACGTGTGCCCGGTCCCGAAATCGTCCAGGTCGATCCGGCATCCCATCGCGCCGAGCCCGGCGATGTTGCGGCAGATCACGTCGTCGGGCGTGTTCGAAATCACCGTCTCTAGGATCTCGACCGCCAGCCGGTCGGGGGACAGGTCGAAGCGGTCCACCTCCCACCGGATCTTCTCGACCAGACCGGGGTTCCGCAACTCGGTGCCCGAGAAATTCACACCCACTCGCGGAACCCGCGCCCCCGCACCGTCCCAGGCCTTGAGCGCCGTGAGCGCGTGATAGAGGATTACCTCGCCCAGGCGCTCGGACAGCCCGGCCTCGTCCAGCGCCGGCAGGAAGGTGTCGGGCGGGATCATGCCGTGCATCGGGTGCGACCAGCGCGCCAGCGCCTCGAACCCGGTGATGCGCCCGGTGTCGGTGGAGATCTGCGGCTGATACCACGGTTGGATCTGACCGTTCTCCAGCGCCGCCGCCGCCTCCTCGCGCAGGTCGCTCTGCGTTCGGCTGCGGCGATGCATTTCCGCCGAGAAGGCGCGGATGCTCGACGGTCCGGCCAGTTCCGCGTCCTTCAACGCCGCCGCCGCCGCGTCCAGCCAGGACGCGGCCCCGCCTGCGGGCGCGCGGTTGCGCAGGCAGAACCCCACCGAGCAGGTCAGGTAGAGCGAGGCGCCGCCCAGCGCAATGGTGTCCTCGACCGCAGTCTGCACCCGTCCGGCCAGCTGGATGCACAGTTCCAGGTCCAGTTGCCGCACCGGCGTCAGGCAGATGGCGAAGCGCCCGTCGCCCAGCCGCGCCACCGCGTCACCCTCGCGCAGGGCGCCGGTGATCCGTTCGGCCGTGGTCAGCGCGGCGGCATCGGCGACGTCGGCGCCGTGGCGCAGGGCCAACTCGCGAAAATCGTCTATGTCCAGCAGGAAGCATGCCGACTTGAGCCCCCCCGCCCCGGTGCGCTCATGCACATGCTCCAGAACCCGGTCGAGCCCGTCGCGCAGCATCAGCCCGGTCGCCCGGTCCTTGTCGGCCGCCGGTGGTTCCGGCTGCCGCGACAGCGCGCCGGTCATCGCGAACACCAGCGGAATGCCCAGCGATGTCAGCAGCAGCGCCGGTTCCCCGCCCAGCCAGTAGGCGCCCAGCGTCAGAGCGGGCAGGAAAGCCAGAACCGGCGGTCCGGTCAGGATCGGAACGACCCGGTCGCGCAATCGCTGCGGCGCGGCGTTCGTCGGCAGGGGCATGGCAACTCTCCCAAACTTTCGTCTGGGAGGCTAGGACCCGCATTTGACCGAGAGGTTAACGCAGCCGTGGAATGTTGCTCGAATTGTCGCTTTCCGCCGGTGTCAGCGCGAGCCCGGCGAAATCGAACAGCTTGGGGTCCAGCAAATGCGAGGGCCGCGCGTTCATCAGCGCGCGGAACATGACCTGCCGGCGCCCGGGGCTGTTTCTCTCCCACTGGTCGAGGATCGCCTTCACCTGCTGGCGTTGCAGCCCGTCCTGGCTGCCGCAGAGATCGCAGGGGATGATCGGATATCCCATCGCCTGCGCGAATTTCTCGCAATCGGCCTCGGCAACATGCGCCAGTGGGCGATACACGAACAGATCGCCCTCCTCGTTGACCAGCTTGGGCGGCATCGTGGCCAGACGCCCGCCGTGGAACAGGTTCATGAAGAAGGTTTCCAGGATATCGTCGCGGTGATGGCCGAGCACCACCGCCGAACAGCCCTCCTCGCGCGCGATACGATAGAGATTGCCGCGCCGCAGCCGCGAGCAAAGCGCGCAATAGGTCCGGCCTTGGGGCACCTTGTCCACCACGATGGAATAGGTGTCCTGATACTCGATCCGGTGCGGCACGCCCATGCGTTCGAGAAACTCGGGCAGCACCGTGGCCGGGAAACCCGGCTGGCCCTGGTCGAGGTTGCAGGCCAAGAGTTCGACCGGCAGAAGACCGCGCCATTTCAGCTCGTAAAGCACCGCGAGCAGGGTATAGCTGTCCTTGCCACCCGACAGGCAGACCAGCCACTTGTCGGGTGCGGCGCCGGGGTCGCGCCGCACCATGCCATATTGCTCGATCGCCTCGCGCGCCTGGCGGACGATGCGCTTGCGCAGCTTCTTGAACGCGGTGCTCGCCGGGGCCCCGGCAAAGAGCGGGTGGATCTCGTCACTGTCGTCGAGCATTGGCGGGCCTCAAACCTTGTCCTTCGGATCATGCGCATCGGGCACCGGATCATATCCCGACCGGCCCAGCGGGTGGCAGCGCCCGATCCGGCGCAGCGCCAGCCACGTGCCCTTGATCGCGCCGTGCTTTTCCAACGCCTCAAGCGCGTAGGCCGAGCAGGTCGGCTGATAGCGGCAGTTGAACCCGACCCACGGGCTGAAGAGCAGCCGATAGGCATGCACGGGCAGGGCGGCGAGGCGGGCCAGCGGGCTCATCCTTTGCCCCCGTGCAGCTTGCGCAGCGCCCCGCGCAGGTCGTCCAGCAGGTCGGGCCAGGGCCGCGTGGCGGTGGCCTCGCGGCGCCCGATCAGCACATAGTCCCAGCCCGGGCGCCCCGCCTCGGCCAGCACCTCGCGTGCCGCAGAGCGCAGCCGGCGCTTGGCCCGGTTGCGGGCCACGGCATTGCCGACCTTCTTGGAACAGGTGAAGCCCACGCGCACCCCCGGATCGCCGTCGTCCCGCCTGCGCGCCTGCACCATCATCGAGGCGGTGCCCTGCCGGCGTGCGCGGGCAGCGGCCAGGAAATCGGCCCGTTTGCGCAAGGTGGTCAGACAACGCGAAACCGCCGGGGGCGTGTTCCCCGTTGTGGTATCGGGGGCCTCCGGCGGTCTCATGTCCGTGAAACGGTCGCTGAGGCTCAGGCGCTCAGCGACTTGCGGCCGCGGGCGCGGCGGGCGTTCAGGATCTTGCGGCCGGCCTTGGTGGCCATGCGCGCGCGGAAGCCGTGGCGCCGCTTGCGGACCAGGTTGGAAGGCTGAAAGGTGCGTTTCATCGCTCCGTCTCCATGCTATGGGCGTGCGGGTGCGGCGCGGATTCGCCACCCTGCGGTCATTCGAAGCCCGTCCTCTAAGCCCCCGCGCGGGACAAGTCAAACCCTGTCGGCGCGGATTCGGCCGCTCCTGCAACAATTTTTCGCCCCTGGTCCGCGGCGCTTGTAACATTTGCCGCCCGGTGCCGCCCATCCCTCACGTTTCCGACACCCGACTATCAAGGCGGCGTGATCCCCCTGTCGCCCGGCGCGGCAAGCGCGCATGTTGGCGCGCATGAGCCAACATACCGACACCCGAGAGCGCGGCCTCGCCCGCCACCTGCCCCTCGCCGCGATCCTGATCGTGGCGGCGCTGGGCGCGTGGGTCTTGCGCGACTACGCCAGTTTCGAAACGCTGCGCGAGAACCGCGCGGCCCTGCTGGCCTTCCGCGATGCGCATTTCGTCTGGATGGTGGCGGGGTTCGTCGCGGCCTATGTGCTGATCGTGGTGTTCTCCCTGCCCGGTGCGGCCATCGCCTCGGTCACGGGCGGCTTCCTGTTCGGGCTGCCGCTGGGCACGGTGCTGAACGTGGCGGCGGCAACCGTCGGGGCTGCCGGCATTTTCCTGGCCGCCCGGCTGGGCCTGGGCCGGACGCTCTCGGCCCGGCTCGACGCCAGCGAGGGCACGCTGCGCCGCCTGCGCGACGGGCTGCGCGAACACGAGGTCAGCGTGCTTCTGCTCCTGCGCCTGGTGCCGGCGGTGCCCTTCTTCGCGGCCAACCTGCTGCCCGCGCTGGTCGGCGTGGCCTTCCGCAACTTCCTCTGGACCACGGCCCTGGGCATCGTGCCGGGCGCGCTGGTCTATACCTGGATCGGCGTGGGGCTGGGCGAGGTGTTCGACCGCGGCGGCACGCCCGACCTGTCGCTTTTGTGGGAACCCTACGTGATCGGGCCCCTGCTGGGCCTGTCGCTGCTGGCCGCGCTGCCGATCCTTCTCAAGAGCCTGCGCAAGGGCAAGGGCATCTGACATGGAGCATATCGAGACCGACCTGCTGGTGATCGGCGCCGGGTCCGGCGGGCTCTCCGTCGCGGCCGGTGCCGTTCAGATGGGCGCGCGCGTCGTGCTGATCGAGGGGCGGGCCATGGGCGGCGACTGCCTGAACTGGGGTTGCGTGCCGTCCAAGGCGCTCTTGGCCAGCGGTCACGTGGCCCACACCCAGGCCCATGCAAGCGCCTTCGGCCTGGCCGATGCGGCGCCGCAGGTCGATTACCCGGCGGTCAAGGACCACGTGGCCGAGGTCATCGCCGGGATCGCGCCGATGGACAGCGAGGAGCGGTTCGAAGGGCTGGGCGTGCGGGTAATCCGCGACTGGGCGCGCTTCACCTCTCCGCGCGAGGTCGAGGCCGGGCCGCATCGCATCACCGCGCGCCGCGTGGTGATCGCCACCGGCTCGTCCCCGCTGGTGCCGCCGATCCCGGGGCTGAAGGACGTGCCCTACGAGACCAACGAGACGATCTTCGACTTGCGCGAGAGGCCCGATCACCTGCTGATCGTCGGCGGCGGGCCGATCGGGATGGAAATGGCCCAGGCCCATGTCCGGCTGGGCAGCAAGGTCACGGTGATCGAGGGCGACCGCGCCCTGCCCAAGGACGACCCCGAGGCCGCGGCACTGGTGGTGGCCGCGCTGCGCGCCGATGGGGTCGAGATCAATGAGGGCGCGCAGGCGACCAAGGTGCGCGGCAGCGCCGGAGCCATCGAGATCGAGACCGAGGACGGCGAGACCCATACCGGCCCCCACCTGCTCATGGCCGTCGGACGCAAACCCAACACCGAGCGGCTGAACCTCGCGACCGCGGGCATCGAGGCGACCAAGGCGGGGATCACCGTCGATGCCGGGCTCAGGACCACGAACCGCCGCGCCTATGCCATCGGCGACGTGGCGG
>DOIS01000137.1:2355-8014 GCA_003511785.1 Paracoccaceae bacterium | reverse complement strand
ATGGGTCCTGACCCTAGGCCGAGTGGCTGAGCGCCGAGGCGCGCGAGAACCTCTCGAACCTGCTCAAGTAAGCACGGCCCGGCACTGACGGGCAGGGCCGCGCGCGCCCGCCCGTCATCCGTTGGCCCCGGCCGCCAAGGGCGTGGCCGGGGCCGTGCCGTTTCTTCAACGCTCCCCGCCGCCCCTCCGCCCGCGCCCGCGCGGGTCTCGGACATGCGGCGCGGACAAGGACAGGACCGATCATGGCCACATATGATTTCCTATTCGACGGCCTCGGGCTGCGCGGCTGGTGCGGCGGCGGTGAGGGCGAGTCTTCCGGCCCCATGTCGATGGCCGACCTGATGGGCGAGACGACCGGCGAAGAGGTCACCGTCTCGGCCTAGGACACGCCCTTTCCCTCGCTGGACGCGTTGAACGAGGCCTGCTCCGCCATGCCGCAATCGCGCGACCTGACGCGCGGGCTGGAGCAGGGCTTCCTCGACATCAAGGACGGGCTCAAGGTGGTGGTCGATCCGCTGACCCAGCCGCTGAGCTGGGCGCTGAACGAGGCGCTGTGGCTGATGCAGGCCACGCCCTGGTGGATCATGATCCCGGTCCTGATGCTGATCACCTGGGCGGTGAGCCGGTCGGTGAAGCTGGCCGGGTTCGTGGCGCTTTGCTTCGGCTTTCTCGCCTTCATCGACTTCTATGACTATACCATGCAGACGCTGGCGATCATCTTCGTCTGCGCTTTCATCTGCGTGCTGTTCGGGGTGCCCATCGGCATCGCCATGTCGCGCAGCGACAAGGTGCAGCGCGCGATGATCCCGGTGCTGGACATGCTCCAGACGCTGCCGCCCTTCGTCTATCTGATCCCGCTGATCTTTTTGTTCTCGGTGACCGAGCCCAAGCTCTACGGCATCGCCATCATCCTCTACGCCATCGTGCCGGTGATCCGCCTGACCGACCTCGGGATCCGGCTGGTGGATGCCGACGTGATCGAGGCCGCCGACGCCTTCGGCATGACCAAGCGGCAGAAGCTCTTCGGCGTGCAGATCCCGCTGGCGCTGCCCAACATCATGGCGGGCGTCAACCAGACCATCATGATGAGCCTAGCCATGGTCGTGATCGCCTCGCTGGTCTCGGCACCGGGGCTGGGCGTGCTGGTCCTGCGCGGCATCCGCAGCCTGGAACTGGGTGTGGGGCTGGTCTCGGGCCTCGGCATCGTGCTCTTGACAATCATCCTCGACCGGGTGACCAAGGCCGCGCTGGCCCGCATCAACGCATCGCAGAATTGAGGGGGCCGGAGCATGACCAAGGAACCGAAAATCGCGATCCGCAATCTTTACAAGATCTTCGGCAGCGACCCGCAATCGGTGCTGCCCATGGTGCTGGACGGCATGGGCAAGACCGAGCTGATGGAGAAACACCGCCATGTGCTGGGCCTGAGCGACATCAACGTGGACATTCCGCCGGGCGAGACCACGGTGATCATGGGGCTGCCGGGGTCGGGGAAATCGACCCTGATCCGGCATCTCAACCGGCTGATCGACCCGACCTCGGGCGAGGTGCTGGTGAATGGCGAGAACATCCTCGACTATGACGAGAAGCGCCTGCGCCAGCTGCGCCAGCACGAGATGTCCATGGTGTTCCAGAAATTCGCGCTGCTGCCGCATCGAACGGTGTTGCAGAATGCGGGCATGGCGCCCGCTGTGGCCGGCCAGAGCGAGCGCGCCTACGCCGAGGAGGCGCGCAAATGGCTGAACCGCGTGGGGCTCGAGGGGCAGGAGCAACAATATCCGCACCAGCTTTCGGGCGGGATGCAGCAGCGGGTTGGAATCGCCCGCGCGCTGACCAGCAATTCCGACATCATGCTGATGGACGAGGCGTTCTCGGCGCTCGATCCGCTGATCCGCACCGACATGCAGGATCTGCTGATCGACCTCCAGGCCGAGCTGCACAAGACCATCGTCTTCATCACCCATGATCTCGACGAGGCGCTGAAACTGGCCAATCACCTGGTGATCCTCAAGGACGGCTACGTGGTTCAGCAGGGCGAGCCGCAGGACATCCTGCTCAACCCCTCTGACCCCTACATCGAGGACTTCGTCAGCGACATCAACCGTGCGCGGGTGCTGCGCGTGCGCTCGGTCATGGCCAAGGGCGAGGTCGACGACGCCGCGGTGGTGGGCGAGATCGACGCCAACGACATGCTGGAATCGGTGATCGCGCTGTCGAAAGGCGATACCGGCCTGAACTATGCCGTTGTCGAGGACGGGGCCCGCGTCGGCACGCTGCACATCAAGGACCTGGTGCGCGCGCTGGTGCCCGCGGACCGCCCCGACGAGGGCGAGCGCGTGGCCTGACCCCGGGGCACGGCCCGCGAATTCTTCTGGACCGACGCCGCGCTTTGCGGTCTCCTCCCCCATGGAGGCACCACCGGGGGAGGAGCGGATGGAGTTCGATTACGTCATCGTCGGGGGCGGGTCCGGCGGCGCCACCCTGGCCGCCCGGCTCAGCGAAGACCCGGATGTGAGCGTCTGTCTGCTCGAGGCGGGGGGCGAGGGACGGCACCTCCTGATCCGCGCCCCCGCAGGCACCGTCGCGATCCTGCCGGGGCATGGAAAGATCAGCAACTGGGCCTATCAGACCGTGCCGCAGCCCGGCCTGAACGGGCGCCGGGGCTATCAGCCGCGCGGCAAGGCCCTGGGCGGGTCGAGCGCGATCAACGCCATGCTCTATGTCCGGGGCCATCGCGGCGATTACGACGAGTGGGCCGACCTGGGCTGCGAAGGCTGGGATTGGGACAGCGTGCTGCCGTATTTCAAGCGCGCCCAGCACGCGCAGGACGGGGCCTGCGACCATCACGGCGGCGATGGGCCGTTGCAGGTGCGCCACCAGCACGCGCCGCGTCCGATCCCCCGCGCCTTCGTCGAGGCCGCCACCCGCCTGCAACACCGCGAACGCGCCGATTTCAACACCGGCGACAACGAGGGCGTCGGGCTCTACCAGGTGACGCAGTTCCACGCCGGGCCGCGCCTGGGCGAGCGTTGCTCGGCGGCGGCGGCCTATCTGCACCCGGCGATGGACCGGCCCAACCTGACGGTGATCTGCAAGGCCCACGCGACCCGCGTTCTGTTCGAGGGCAAGCGCGCCACCGGCGTGCTCTACCGCCAGGGCCGCAAGGAGGCCCGCGTCTCCGCCCGGCGCGAGGTGATCCTCTCGGGCGGGACGTTCAATTCGCCGCAGTTGCTCCAGCTGTCGGGCGTGGGCCGGCCCGAGGATATCCGCCCGCACGGGGTCGAGATGGTGCACGAGTTGCCGGGCGTGGGCGAGAACCTTCAGGATCACCTGGATTTCATCCTGGCCTGGAAGACGCGCGACACCGACAATTTCGGGATCGGGCTGGCGGGCACGCTGGGGCTGCTCAGACATATCCGCGACTGGCGGCGCAGCGGCGGCGGCATGATCGCCACCCCCTTCGCCGAGGGGGCCGCCTTCCTCAAGACCGACCCGGGCCTGGCACGCCCCGACATCCAGCTGCATTTCGTGATCTCCATCGTGGACGATCACGCGCGCAAGCTGCACCTGGGGCACGGATTCTCCTGCCATATCTGCGCGCTGCGCCCGCACAGCCGTGGCCGCGTCTTCCTGGAGAGCGCCGACCCCCTCGCCGCGCCGGCGATCGACCCGAACTATCTGGGCGATCCTCGCGATTTGGAGACGATGATAAAGGGCGCTCGGATGGCGCGGAACATCCTGATGCAGGAGCCGATGGACCGCTACCGCGACAAGGAGCTGTTCGGCATCCGCGACGGGCTGAGCGATACCGAGTGGGAAAGCCACATCCGCGCCCGGGCGGACACGATCTATCACCCGGTGGGCACCTGCAAGATGGGGGTGGACGACATGGCCGTGGTCGATCCCGAGCTTCGCGTGCGCGGGCTGGAGGGGCTGCGCGTGGTCGATGCCAGCGTGATGCCCACCCTGATCGGCGGCAACACCAATGCCCCCACGATCATGATCGCAGAGAAGGCCGCCGACCTGATCCGCGCGGGCCACGCGCAGCCGCAGGCCGAGCCGGCCCTGGCCTGAGCGCCGCTCGGGCGGGCCGGACGGTCAGATGATCTCGTCCTCGTCAAAGAGGGGATCGTCCTCGAGCTGCGTCGAAAGCTGTTCGAGCGTCGCCTCGGCCGTGTCGGGGTCGCTGACCTGGGCCACGTGGAACAGGGCGTCGCCCTCGTTCACGCTGGGAAACACGCTGCGCCCCACGATCAGCTCCGGGCGATCCGAAATCACCGGCTGTTCCGCCTCGCCGAAAGGGTCCGAGACGATGGCCAGCGTCTCGCCCTCGGCCACCATGTCGCCCTCGGACTTGAACGAGCGCAGCAGCCCGCCCTGCGGCGCTCGCAGCCAGCGGCTGGACAGCGACAGCAGCGCGGGCCGGCGCGGGCGGGTGATGCCCTTGGCCGGGAGCATGTCGCGGTCCCTCAGCACGCGCAGGATGCCCGCGACCCCGGCGCGCGCCGCCATTTCGTCGAAGCGCAGCGCCTCGCCCGCCTCGTAGAGCAGCACATCGACCCCTGCTTCCTTCGCCGCACCGCGCAGCGAACCCTCGCGCAGGCGCGAGCGCAGGATCACCGGCGCCCCGAACACCCGCGCCAGGCGCAGGGTCTCGCGGTTGTCCGGCGAGATGCGCATCTGCGGCAGGTTTGTGCGGTGCACGGCGGCCGAATGCAGGTCGATGCCCAGATCGCTGCGCGCCACGATCTCGGCCATGAAGAGATGCGCCAGCCGTGACGCCAGCGAACCGCCCTCGGCGCCGGGAAAGCAGCGGTTCAGGTCGCGCCGGTCTGGCAGATAGCGCGAATGCGTCAGGAACCCCAGCGCGTTGACGATGGGCACCGCGATCAGCGTGCCGCGCAGCCGGTCGAGCGCGGGCAGACCCAGCAGACGGCGCACGATCTCGTGCGCCGATGATCTCGTCGCCATGCACGCCCGCGCTGACGAAAACCACGGGGCCGGGGCGGCGGCCGTGGACCACATGGGCGGACATGGTCACCGGCGTATGGTCAGACATCACGCTGACCGGCAGATCGACGGTCCGGCGCGTGCCGGGGGCGATGGCATGGCTGCCGATCTGGAACGCGGTGCGCTTGGCCATAGCCGGGGTCCTTTGATGCAGGCGGGCGCGCAGGCCCTCCCGCCCGGCTTACAACCCCGGCAGCCACAAGGCCAGTTTCGAACACGCGGTCAGGAAAGCCCCGGTCAATTCCAATAGGGATGGCGCAGCTGCCGTTTGAGCACCTTGCCGAGGGCGTTTCGGGGAAGATCCGCGCGCAGCTCGACCGCGTTCAGGCGCTGATGTTTGGCCAGGCGGTCATTGGCCCAGACGCGGATCGCCTCCGGTTCGGGCGAGATTCCCGGACGGGGGATCACCAGCGCCAGGCAGGTCTCGCCCCATTTCTCGTGCGGCACGCCGATCACCGCCACGTCGGACACGTCGGCATGTTGCCCCAGAACGGCCTCGACATCGGTGGGAAAGACATTGAACCCGCCCGATACGATCATGTCCTTCTTGCGGTCCACGATGGTGAGAAAGCCATCTTCGTCAAGCTGGCCGATGTCGCCCGAACGGATGAAGCTGCGCCCCCGGTCATCGCGCCAGATCAGGTCTTCG
>DOIS01000137.1:0-1967 GCA_003511785.1 Paracoccaceae bacterium | reverse complement strand
CACGATCTCGCCCGGCGTGCCCGGGGGGCATTCCCGCCCGTCCTCGTCGATCACGCGCAGGTCGAACCCCATCACCGGACGGCCCACGGTGACGAATTTCTCGGCCGGATCGTCCGGTTTGAGCATTGAGGCAAACCCCTCGGAAAAGCCGTAAAGCTCGACCAGGCGGGGCGAGATGCGCTCGATCACCGCGCGCTTGGTGTCGCGGCGCAGCGGCGAGCCCGCCGAAAGCAGCATCCGCAACGAGGACAGGTCGGCGGCGTCCAGCCCGGGCTGGTCCAGCAACATGATGTATTGCGCGGGCACCATGAAACTGTGCGTGATCCCTTCGTGCGCGACGATCTCGAGGAATGCCGCCGGGTCGAACGCCTCCATGACGTGCAGCGTGTCGCCGGCGAACAGAGTCGGCAGCATCACGATCCAGGTCCCGTTCGAGTAGAGCGAGGTGGTGGTCAGCGTGCGTGCATCCGCACCGATTCCCAACTCGATCGCGTTGGACCAGGCGAAATGCAGCCGCGCGGCATGGGTCTGCACGATGCCCTTGGGCAGGCCGGTCGTGCCCGAGGAATAGATGATGTTGAAGTCGTCGTCGGGCGCGAGCTTGCGGTCGGGGGGCGTGACCGGGTGATCCGCTGTGAAATCCGTGAACGCGGTCCACCCCGCCCCCTGCCAGCCCACCGCAACGCGCCCGCCCGGCGCGAGGTCGAGCGTCTCGGCTCGCTGCTCCAGCGCCTCGGCGAAGGCGGGCGAGACGAAAAGCCAGCGCGCGCCGCTGTCGGCCGCTAGGCTCACTATCTGGTCGGGGGTGAGCAACCCCGACAAAGGTACCGCGCAGCCGCCCGCGCGGATCGCACCGAACAGCACCTCGAGCATCTCGACTGCGTTCTCCATCACCAGCGCCACCTTGTCCCCCGGCCGCAGCCCGCCGGCCACCAGCGCCTGCGCGACGCGGTTGATGTTGGCGTCGAAGTCGCGCCCGGCGCGGCGCGTCGCCCCGCAGATGACGGCAGGTTTGTCGCCCTTCTGGCGTCCATGCAGCGAGAGCATCTCGCTGATCGTGATCTGGGGCCTGTCGAGGGTGTCGGCCATGTCTGCGCTCCCGGTCGTGGACAAGTCGCGGGCCGCCGCGTTCCGCACGATCCGGCCGGGGCCCGTTGTCGGAAAGATTGCAGAAGCCCCGCGCGATGTCTATAAGTAACCAAACGTTTGTTTTTTGATACGGTGATGAACCAGGAAAGAATCGGTCAATGAGTGGTAGCGCACAGGCCGAGGGATCGGTGGTCTACGATCCCGCCGACCCGCAAACGATGGCGAATCCCTTTCCCATCTACCAAGCGTTGCGCCGGGACGACCCGGTGCATTGGAGCCCGTCGCTGAAATCCTGGGTCATCACGCGCTATCACGACGTCCGCGCGGTGCTGACCGACAGCGCGATGACGGTGGAGCGGCTGTCGTCTTTCTATGCCACGCTGCCCTCGCGCGAGGCCGAGGTTCTGCGCGACATCGTGCATTACCTGAACCTGTGGCTGGCGTTTCAGGACCCGCCCAGCCACACGCGGCTGCGCCGCATCCTGCGCGGTCCCTTCGCCGGGCGCGCGATCGACGACCTGCGCCCGGGTATCGAGGACATCGTGGCGCATGTGCTGGACGGGCTGGAGGGCCGCGACCGGGTCGACGTGATCGCGGATTTCGCGCTGCTGGTGCCGGCCTATGTGATCATGGACATGCTGGACGTGCCGCGCGACAAACTGGCCGATTTTAAACGCTGGTCAGACGACATGGCCACCTTCATCGGCGGCTCGCGTAACATCGACGACAAGTACGAGCGCGCGGCGCGTGGCTGCCGGGCGATGTCGTCCTATTTCCGCGAGATCATCGAGGCCCGCCGCGCCGACCCGAAACCGGGGTTCCTGATGACCATGATCGAGGCGGGCGAGGACGGCCAACACTAGCAGGCTGCTGAAAAA